>CACXFZ010000127.1 GCA_902767025.1 uncultured Coriobacteriaceae bacterium | reverse complement strand
TCTGAAGGTAAACAATCGTGGTGTTCCATAGGAAGAGCCCCGCGGCCCCTCCCGCCCCTGTCTGATAGGATGGCGTCAGCCAAGCAGAGACGCCCGGTCGGCCATCTCCTGCTCTGTTTGGCGACATTCCGGGAGATGGCCGTTCGGGCGCATCGGAATGTTAGGGGAGCGCCATGCCCGACGTGCCCATCGACCTCGCGCGCCTTGTCGACTCGCTCGACGAATGCGACCTGCAGACCCTTGAAGACGCCGTCGGCTCGAGGAGGTGCCGGGAGAGATACGGCGCCGACAAGATCGACGGGCTGCTCGAGATCTGGGGGCACGTGCCACCCTGCCCCCGGTGCGGGCTCAGGGAGCCGCTCAGGGACGGGGCGACCCCGCAGGGAAGGGCGCGGTGGAAGTGCCCCGGCTGCGGGAAGAGGTTCAGCGCGCTCACCGGGACCATATTCGCGAGCGCGAAGCTGCCGCTCTACAAAATCGTCCGCATCGTGGAGGTGATGTGCCACAACGCCTCGCTGCGCCTCATCGAGCTGACCTGCGGCATCAGCCACCCGACCGCCTACCTGTGGCGCCACAAGGTCTTCTCGACGGTGGACTCCTGGCAGGAGAAGGTGGTCCTTTCCGGGAGGGTCTGGATCGACGAGATGTACTTCAACGACACCGACCTGCTCCACGACCTCGGCCGCAAGCCCAGGCGCGGCCTGTCGAAGGACCAGGTATGCGTAGTCGTGGCCATAGACGCGTTCAAGAACGTGCTCGTGGTCGCCAGCGAGAACGGCAAGCCCTCGACGGGGAGGATCAGCGCCGCGCTGGAGGCGCACATAATGCCGGGCTCCACGATCGTCCACGACTGCGAGAGGGCGCACTGCGCCCTGGTGAGGAAGCTCGGGCTCGTGGACGAGCGCTACAGGGCCAACGCCGCCGACCCCGAGTACCTGCTCCACATGGAGCTGGTCAACAACCTGTGCTCCTGGATCCGGCGCTACGTCGGGCGGTTCTCGTGCATGAAGTCGGCCAACCTCCAGAGCTACCTCAACTGGTTCGTGTACCTGTTCAGGGTGCGCCGCGACGAGGAGAAATGGCCGGCAGAGGAAAGGGTCGTTCGCCATTTGGCCCTGTCGGAAGGCGTCTACCTGCGGAAATAGGGCGGATTCACCACCACGATTGTTTACCTTCAGAAAACACCTTTCATATTCCGTTCGTCGCGGCAGCATGCAACCCTTCGCGTTCCGCTGCGTCTGTGGGTACCGTATTGTCCATGGGAGCCCAGAGGATTGCTGTCCACATCATCGACGGGTCTTGGAATGGCGTCACCTCCACTCAGCTTGCCGAACTCATGGGAAAGAGTCTTTCGAGCGTGTCTGGCTATCTTGCCGAGCTCTCAAGCGTGGATCCTTCACTTGTCGGCAGCAGAGGGCGTACGCGCTTTTTGGTTTCGCCGCAGGGGGCTCTAGCTAGGAAGGAACTGTTGGAGAAGCTCGAAGTGCTCCTTTCGTCACCCGTCAGGAAGCGGCTGTTTCTTGTTCTGAACGACACGGGCTGCAGCATCTTTAAGGGATTTGTGCTTTCGGGTGTGAGCGCATTGAGCAAAAGGACCATGCTGGCGGACGACCCGTGGGAAACACGAGCTGTTGCCGCATCAGACAAGGAAATAGTTGAGCGTCTTCTGTCAGAGGCCGAGCAGGTCACTCGTTACGACTCCCCGGATGCATTGCTGGAGCTATGGGGCTACGAGCCGCGTGAGGATGACGCGGTCTCACTCTACCTTGACGTGAAAAGCCTGGCTGCAGCCGAGCATGATGATCGTCTCGATGCTGCAGTCGAAGATCTTAAAGAGGCGATGTTCGCATGAGTGTCAAGGGAATCGATCTGTTCCGCGATGCTATGGCAGGGCTCGAGGGCAGCTATGTTCTTATTGGTGGCAGCGCGTGCGGCTTGCTCTTCGCCGAGCAAGGGGTTGATTTCAGACCAACCAAGGATTTGGACATCGTCGTTGTAGCAGATGGCCCTGGTTCTTCGTTTGCGAAAGCATTCTGGGGATTTGTCAGGGCGGGTGGCTACGAGCCTTGGTGCGGAAAAGACGAGGCAATCCATTACTACCGCTTCCTTAATCCGAAGGTGTCCGGCTATCCACATATGCTGTCTTTGACCGAAGAATTGCATGGTATGGATCCTTGCCTCTCCTTGCGGTTGCGAAAGCTGATGACTGTAGCCTGAGGGTTGAAGGCGCAGAGGTGGCGTTTGATTTGGAGAAGGCGATTCTTGATTCTGTTAATTCAGATCATTGATGCGCTGCTGGGTGCACACGGGGGCACAGACAACGAAACCTGCATCATTCTGTGTGAATCTGCGAAACTGGCTTAGCGCGGATTACACGTCTGAGCAGCGTTTTTATCTTTTTTTGACCTGGGCTTTTGCCGCTGTCACGTCGGAGGTCGCGAATTCACGTCTCGTGCATCCCGCCACGTTTTCCCAGGTCACCGCCTATTTTCGGGCGGTGATTTTTCTTTTGCAGGATGCCTTAAAACCCCCTAGGTGCACACGGGGTGCGCAGGCGGTAAAACCCTTCGGATTCTTCAAGCAGTGTCGCATGGTTCCTGTTTGTGAGTTAATTCATCTACTATTTTCATCTACTATTTCGGTGAACTGCTGCCATTTTTGGTTTTCAGCATAGCCACGCCGTTCGAAAAACCACTTAACTTTATAAGGGATGTCAGTCTTTATGTCCGCTCTTTTCTTGGGAAATGATTCAAGTGATTTGAATAATCCAAATGTCTCATCCTGTGTTGCAGTGGTTGGGTCAATCCAATCTGCTTTTGCCCGAAGCCAAGCAATATAATCGTCCTGCTCGTTCAAACCTCTTTGTTCGAGACTAAGTGCATACTTACGAATCTGGTCTGCAAGAACAAACCTTTTCGACTCATCAAGAGCCCTGTTGAGCATTTCAACCTCAGACTTAAACAAGTCTACATGATACCTCTTGCTGTAGCTCTGGTTAAAGATATAGGAAGGCGGCTTTTGCATCTGTTCTCTCTACCATGAGGACTTAGTCTTCAATCCGGAGTTCTTCGATGTCGCTTACGCCATGCTCGCCAACGATGTGGCGTGGTTACCCGTGTCGACTCCTTGTTCTAGGGCTTTGGAGGGTAGGAATTGCTATTGGCTCGGGGTATGTTCTTTGCCTTCTGCATCGTGTATAATTCAGGGTGCTGAAGGGGCTTCAAGCCCTAGAGGTTCCAAGACGGCGGGGTCAATACCTCGCCATCTTTGTAGTTGGAGGAAGGCCTCACAGATGCGTTGAGGATGCCTTCATGCGCACTACGCGTCCAACCGGCATCTCTTCGGCGCCCGCTGGGAGTTGCGGGAAGGACCGAATCGGGCATGCCGGCCGAGGAAGACACGCGCATCTTTCCGGGTGGCGTGATCGTCATGGCGCCTGCGACTCCGATGGCGGAGTTCGCAGAAGCGGAGCTTGGGTTTTGTCGATCAGGGCGGCAAAGTTCTCGGTTCCAGGCCTGCCGTTTGGCGCCCCTCGTGTCATCGGTGTTTCCACGACGACAAAAATAAGTGTGAATTGGGAGAAATGTGGTTAAATATGTCGCAAGCTTCAGAGGGTTTATAGCTGTAAATCGATATTGGGGGGTACTGGTATGAAAAAGAGATTCTTTGTAGCTCTTGTTGCCGCCGGCGCACTAGCGTTTGCGCTGTCGCTGGCTGGCTGTTCGTCGTCCCAAGGCGGCGACGCACCTGCAAGCGGGGACGGTGTTGTCCTCGCGTACAACACGGAACCGCAGACCAACCTCATTCCTGCCATGGTCAACGAAGTTGGTGGCGGCAACGTCTTGGAGCTCATCTACGAGGGCCTGACGCGTTACGACGTCGATGGCACGACGAAACTGGCCATCGCCGAATCGCTCACCACCGATGACGACGGCAAGACGTGGCACGTCAAGATCAAGGAGGGCAAGAAGTTCTCCGACGGCTCGCCTGTGACGGCGAAGAACTTCGTCGACGCTTGGAATTGGGGTGCAAACCCCGAAAACGGCGCCCTGTCCGGAGAGTTCTTCATGGCAATCGAGGGCTATCCCGAGGTCGACGACGACGGCAATCTGGTCGGCGAGTTCGACACCCTGACAGGCCTGGAAGTCGTTTCCGACACCGAATTCAACATCACGCTCAGCGAGGCCGACCCGGAGTTCGACAAGCAGCTCGGCTACAGCGCCTTCTATCCGATGCCGACCGGTTCGCTCGATTCCGAGGACGCGCTGGAAAAGCAGGGCACGCAACCCGTTTCCAACGGCCCATACATGCTGAAATCCTGGGATCACAACGAGAAGATCGAGCTCGTTCCCAACCCCGAGTACGACGGTGACATCCCCGCGCAGAACAAGGGCGTGACGTTCAAGATGTACACCGACGATTCGGCAGCGTACAACGACCTGCTTGCCGGCAACCTCGATGTCATCGACTCGATCCCGGCCGACGCCATGTCAACCTTCAAGGACGACCTGGGCGAGCGGGCGATCAACCAGGACGGTGCCGTCTGGCAGGCCTTCATGATCCCGTATTACCTCGACCACTTCGGTGACAACGAAGAGGGCCGCCTGCGCCGTCAGGCCATCTCCATGGCATTCGACCGCCAGCAGATCTGCGACACGCTCTTCGAAGGCACCCGCACGCCCGCGACGGACTTCGTTGCCGCAGTGATTCCCGGTCACTCAGATTCCATCGAGGGCAACGAGGTTCTGCAGTACAACCCCGACAAGGCCAAGGAGCTGTGGGCGCAGGCGAACGCGATCTCCGATTGGGGCGACGCCACGTTCAAGATCGCCTACAATGCCGACTCGAGCGCCCACAAGGCATGGGTCGAGGCCGTTTTGAACCAGATTGGCCAGACGCTCGGAATCGGCACCGAGCCCAAGGCGTATGCGCAGTTCTCCGAGTTGCGCAACGACGCCACGAACGGCGCGCTGACTTCGGCTGTGCGTGCCGGCTGGCAGGCCGACTATCCTTCGGCCTACAACTTCATGGGTCCGATCTACCGCAACAATGCCGGCGCGAACGACTCGCGTTACAACAATCCCGAGTTCGAGAAAGTGCTTCTCGAAGCACGCAGCCAGCAGGACGAGGCGGCGCGCACCGAAGGGTACGACAAGGCCCAGGCTATTCTGATGAGGGACCTTCCCGGTATCCCGCTGTGGGGTCAGAATGCCCTCGGCGGCTATTCGGAACATGTCGAAAACGTCGTTGTGAACTGGAAGACGGTTCCTGTCTACCAGGATATTGTCAAGAAGTAGCATTGGCCTATCCATGGGCATCGAGCAAAAATGAGGTGTGGGGCGGTTCTTTTGAGCTGCCCCACACTGTTCGTAGCCGTTGCCGTTGCGAACGACAGGTGTTGATGTGAAACGTTATGTAGGACGTAGGCTGCTCCAGTTGATCCCCGTGTTCTTCGGGGCGACTTTCCTTATCTACGCCATGGTGTACGCCCTGCCCGGAGACCCCATTGCCGCGCTTGGCGGCGACAAGGGCCTGCCCCCGGCCGTGCGCCTGGCGATCGAGAAGGAGTACCACCTCGACGAGCCGCTCATCATCCAATACCTCTACTACCTCAAAGGCATTTTCACGCTCGACTTCGGTGTGACCTTCTCGGGCCGCCCCGTCGTGGACGTCATGGCCGATGCGTTTCCGTGGACGCTCAAGCTGGCGCTGATGGCGATCGCCTTCGAGTCTGTCTTCGGCATTGCCTTCGGCGTTGTCGCAGGCCTTCGACGCGGTGGGGTCTTCGACTCGACGGTTCTTGTCCTTTCGCTGTTCCTCATCGCCATCCCCGTGTTCGTCATAGGTTTCCTGCTGCAGTTCATCATAGGCGTGAAACTGGGGTGGCTTCCCGTCACAGTCGACCAGAACATGTCCTTCAGATCCATGCTCATGCCGGCAATCGTGCTGGGAGCCGTTTCCTTCGCCTACATCCTGCGCCTGACGCGCACCGAAGTTGCCAGGAATGCGACGGCGGATTACGTGCGCACAGCCACTGCGAAGGGCCTGAGCCGCCCCAGGGTCGTCACGCGCCATATCCTGCGCAATTCCCTCATTCCCGTCATCACGTTCATCGGCGCCGACCTCGGCGCGCTCATGGGTGGCGCGATCGTGACCGAGGGCATCTTCAACATTCCCGGTGTCGGCGGCACGATGTATAAGGCGATTTTCCAAGGCGAAGCGGCGACGGTCGTGTCTTTCACGACGATCCTCGTGCTCGTCTACATCTTCACTTCGCTTATCGTGGACTTGCTCTACGCAGCCCTGGACCCAAGGATCAGATATGAGTAAGGGGACGATATACCCGGGGCAAGAGCACGCGTTCTCCGACGTCGACGAGACCGGTCTCGGTGCCGTTGACGCGGTGGCGGACGACCGCCCCCCAGCATCTTTGTTTGGCGAAGCGTGGCGGCAGTTGCGTCGCCGTCCCGTCTTCTGGATTTCCGCCTTGCTCATCCTGCTCGCCGTGCTGATGGCCCTCTTCCCCTGGCTGTTCACCTCGGCGGACCCGCGTTACTGCGTCCTGCAGTATTCGCTCGACCCCCCAGATGCCGCGCATCCCTTCGGCTTCGACAAGCAGGGGTGCGACATCTATGCGCGCACCATCTACGGCGCGCGCGCATCGGTCGCCGTCGGCGTGCTCACCATGCTGATCTCCGTCGCCATCGGCACGGTCATAGGCTCGATTGCGGGCTACCGCGGCGGTTGGGCGGACTCGTTGCTGTCGCGCGTCACCGACGTTTTCTTTGCGATCCCGTTCGTGCTGGCGGCTATCGTCATCATGCAGATCTTCAAGGAGTCGCGCACCATCTGGACGGTCGTCATCGTGATTTCGCTGTTCGGGTGGCCGCAGGTTGCGCGCATATGCCGAAGCGCGGTCATCAAGGCGAAGCAAGAGGAATACGTGACCGCCGCGCGCGCCCTCGGGTCGGGCGGCTGGGCGATCATGCTGCGCCATGTTCTTCCCAATGCCGCTGCTCCGATTATCGTGTACGCGACGGTTGCCCTCGGTTCGTACATCGTGACCGAGGCGACCCTGTCGTTTCTTGGCATCGGCTTGCCGCCGACGATCGTTTCATGGGGTGCCGACATCTCCTCGGCGCGCGCCGTGCTGCGCCAGGCTCCCCAGGTGCTGTTCTATCCCGCAGGAGCTTTGGCCATGACGGTGCTCGGCTTCATCATGATGGGTGACGTCGTCCGCGATGCGTTCGATCCGAAAGCGAGGAAATGATGCCGCAGGCAGACGTGTCCTCGCATATGGCTACGGCCCAGTCGGGGGCAGGGGCGCAGGATGCGAAGCCCCTGCTGGAAGTGAAGGACCTGGAGGTTGATTTCCAGTCGTCGACGGGCACGGTTCCGGCTGTGCGCAAAGCCAGTTTTTCCATCTACCCGGGACAGACGATTGCCATCGTGGGCGAATCGGGCTCCGGGAAGTCGACCATCGCGGCTGCCGTCATCGGCTTGCTGCCGGGCACGGGGAAAGTCACAGGCGGGCAGATACTGTTCGACGGCAAGGACATCGCGCATTGCAGCCGCAAGGAATACGAGGGTTTGCGCGGTTCGAAGATCGGCCTTGTGCCGCAAGACCCGATGTCGAACCTGAACCCCGTGTGGTCGGTCGGGTTCCAGGTGCGCGAGGCCCTGGTTGCCAACAACATCGCCAAGGGAAGCGAAGCGCACAAGGTTGCCATCGAAATGCTGGAGCACGCCGGCCTGCCCGATGCCGAGCGCCGCTCCAAGCAGTATCCGCACGAGTTTTCCGGCGGCATGCGCCAGCGCGCGCTTATCGGGATCGGCCTGGCGTGCAATCCGAAGCTGCTTATCGCCGACGAGCCGACCTCCGCCCTGGATGTGACCGTTCAAAAGCGCATCCTCGACCATCTGGACGACATGACCAACGAACTGGGCACGGCGGTCATGTTCATCACGCACGACCTTGGCCTGGCGGCCGAGCGCGCCTCGTATCTGGTGGTGCTGCATCGCGGCCGCGTCGTCGAATCGGGTCCATCGCTCGAGATTCTGCAGAACCCGCGCCACCCGTACACGAAGCGTTTGGTGCAGGCGGCCCCCTCGCTGTCTTCGCAGCGTTTGAGCGCCGGGATCTCCGAGGTGCATCATTCGCATGGGTCTTCGGATTCGGGAGACGGGCAAAGCCGTCCCGACGAAGTGCTGCGTGCCAAGAACCTTGTCAAGGTCTTCGACATCCGCGGTGCCAAGGGCGAAAAGCAGGAACTCCGTGCCGTCGACGACGTCTCCTTCAGCCTCCGCCGCGGCACGACCCTGGCGCTTGTGGGCGAATCCGGTTCGGGCAAGTCGACGGTTGCGAACATCGTGTTGGGTTTGCTCAAGGCGACGTCGGGCGAGGTCTACTACGAGGGAGTGCCAGGCTCGACGTTGAGCCGGGCGGACATGTTCAAGCAGCGCCGCAGGATGCAGCCGGTTTTCCAGAACCCGTACGGGTCCCTCGACCCGATGATGTCGATCTACCGTTGCATCGAAGAGCCGTTGCGGATACACAGAATAGGCACGCGCGAGGAACGCGAGAAGCGCGTGGCGGAGCTTCTGGACCTGGTGTCCCTGCCGCGCTCGGCCATGCGCCGCTATCCAGGCGAGCTTTCGGGCGGTCAGCGCCAGAGGGTGGCGATTGCGCGTGCGCTTGCCCTGAACCCCGAGATCGTCGTGCTCGACGAAGCCGTGTCGGCGCTCGACGTGCTCGTGCAGGCGCAGATCCTGCAATTGCTCGCCGACTTGCAGGGCGAGCTGAACCTGTCCTACCTGTTCATCACGCACGATTTGGCGGTTGTGCGCCAGAGCGCAGACGAGGTCATCGTCATGCGCGACGGGAAAATGGTGGAGACGGGCAGTTGCGAAGAGCTGTTCGCCAACCCGCAAGAGCGCTATACACGCGATCTGATCGCCGCCATTCCCGGTGGCTCGATTCCCCTCTGGGAAGGGGCCTGACGTGCGGCATGCGACCCGTGCGCATAAAGAAATCATGGGGTAATCGAAATTGGATGCAGGCCGTTCGCGATGCAAACCAGGTAGTTTAGAATATTGTCCGGACTGATGCCGAAGCCGTACCAGGGACGGTGGCGGTCCATATAGGTTTTAGGGGAACTAGAACGCTTGTGTGAAAGGACTCTAGTTGACGCTGAGAGAGGCTGCAGAGCAATATGTCGAGCTGAGCACCCTGATAAGGGAGCTCTCGTCGCCACAGATCGTGAACGTCGACGACGCCGCATCTTATCGCGAAGAGACTCTGGCCAACTTCCGCCGAATAGGGGATATCGCGCAGATCAAGACCCGTCTTCTGGAAGACCATTTGAAGCCGGTGCTGGATAGCGATCGCCTGCTTACCGACGAGGAGCTTTCGGTCCTTCGCGGCCTGAGGGAAAACCTCTTGGATGCGTATGCCATGGACAACATGGACACTCCGTTCGTGTACCAAGTGGCACGTCGCCTGTGCGAGGACGCGGAAAGAAGGCAGGACAAAGAGGCCATCTTGCAATCGCTGGATGATTTCGTGATGGCCACGTACGCCTATCTTGCCATGGTTCGCAGGGTGTATCCGTATTCCGATTCCGCACTCAAATGCAGGGAAGAGGGGTTGGAGGCTGCGAACCGCATTTTGGAGTACCTGCCGGAGGGCGAGTCCGGGGCATTGCCGGAGGGCCCTGTCAGGGAAGCGATCCTCATCAACTCCAGGTACATCACGACCCTGTACGAGTATCCGCTCACAGAGGAGGATGCCGCCCTTACCGAGTCGATACTCCAGATGCTCAGGCGCGCTCTTTCGCTCAAGGACATTCCGGAGTACCGGGAGCTTGCGCCGGACTTCGACTGGGTGTACCACGAGTTCCGCACGCTGCACTACTTCAGCGTCATGACCATCTTCCATAACATGTTCGGCTTCAACCAAGAGCAGCTTGCAGAGATCAACGAGCATGCCAAGCGCCTGTTGGAGATATGGGACGAGGAGCAAGAACACCTCAAGGACCGCAACTCGACGGAGACCATACAGTTCGCGGTCACGCGCTGCGCGTATCTGGCCGGCGAGATCGACCAGGAGACGTACAAGGCCAAGCTCGTCGAACTGGCGGCAAGTTCCCGAGGCGATACCTACAACGCCGACGAAATGCAGCGCAAGACGTCGGTCCCCATCGAGTACATGCTCACCATCGACCCGGGCAACATCAGCGAGAAAGACAAGGAAACCCTCGCGGTCTTCTACAAGGAGCTCGTCAGGTACATTCACAGGATGCCCAAGCTGGGCCATCTGTCGTTCCTGCTGACCGAGCTGACGTTTTTGCTCGAGAACTTCATCGAAATCGACGGAGTGATCGACTTCGAGACCATGTGCCTGGAGCTTCTCGCGGCCATCCATCCGCCTACCTACGTGCATTCCCTGTCTGTCGCGGACTTGAGCACGTGCCTGGCCAAGCATCTGTTCGCACGGCACCCGGAGATGTTCGAGAACACGCCGGGATACCCGGACATCGATGCCATTGCGGATTACGTCTGGCATGCTGCAGCCTGCCATGACATCGGGAAGCTCTTCATCGTGGAAACGATCATCACGTACGGCAGACCGCTCTACGACAAGGAGTTCGACTGGATCCGCTGCCATCCCGAGGCCGGGGCGGAGCTTCTCGCCAAGCACGAAAAGACCAAGGATTACGTCGATGTGGCCCTGGGGCATCAGCGCTGGTACGACGGCAAGGGCGGCTACCCGGAGACGTACGATCCGGACAAGGTGAAGGACCGCCTGGTGGTCGACATCGTCGCTTGCGCGGATTGCCTTGATGCTGCCACCGACAACGTCGGACGTTCGTACAAGAAGGGCAAGACGCTCGACGGTTTCATAACGGAGCTCGAAGAGGGGAGTGGCACGCGCTACGCGCCGTTCCTGCTCGAGCTTTTCGAAGAAGACGAGATCTATTGCGACCTGGAGACCATCTTGGACTCGGGCCGCGATGACAAGTATCGCCAGACGTATACCGTTCTTGAGAAAGTGATGAGCTAAGGCAACATGGATATCCAGATTTACGATCCAAGCACCGTAGAGCTTATCGAAAAGATCTACGAGCAAAAGCGAAACTTGTCGGAGGAAGTGCTGGAGACGCTTTCCCAGCTGGAGGAAGTCGCATACGGACAAGAAGACTTCGCTCTTCGGGGCTTCGTGCATTTCCATATCGCCGACGCCCTGTACTCCTTCGAGAAAGGGTACGAGAGCTTCAGGGAGAACCTGGCCAAGGCCGTTTCGTACTTCGAGTTGTCGGGCGAATACGAGCTTCTGGCCCGTGCGTACAACTACGTTGCCGTCGATGCGCTCAACAACGGCAGCTTCGACGTGGCGTACCTGTATTTGATGAATGCGATGCACACGTGCGAGAAGATCGAGAACAAGTATCTTCTGAGCATCATCAACAACAACATCGGCCAGGTCTATGCGAGGATGCACAGCTACGAAAAGGCGATCCACTTTGTGCGAATCGGCACCAAGCTCCAGTCCCTCAGCCCCAAGGACGACTTCTACTACTACCAGAACATGATCAACGGCTACTTCTCGGAGGGCATGCTGTGCTCTCTGATGGAAGATGCCGCGGGTGCAAAAGAAGCGGATGCCGCGATTGCAAGGCTGGAAGAGGAAGCGGGCATCTCCAACATCCCGAGCATCTTCATGCCGATATCCATGCTCAGGCTGATAATCAGCATGATGGAAGGCAACGAAGAAGAGTTCGAAGTGCGCAGCGAGGACATCATCGAAAAGCTGCAAGATGCCCGTAGGGTATACGACTTCATAACGGATATCGAGGACTTCTGCCACATCCTGATCGAGCACGACAAGCTGGATACTGCCGAACAGGTGCTCAAGATCGTCAAGAACACGGTCGAAGCGAGCCCCGTGATTCAGATGAAGAGAATCGTCTCGTCCCTCGAGATAGCCTATTTCGAGAAGATGGGCGATATCGAGAGCGTGAACCTCCACCTGCGCGAGCAGTACCATCTGGCCGAGGAGCAGCAGGCCGAGCAGAACCGGATATACCAGTACTCCATCGACCTGATCAACATCATGAACGAGCAGCGCAGGGAGCAGCAGAGGATTCGCCTGGAAAACGAGATGCTCCAGTCGCAGGTGCAGAAGGACCCGCTGACGGGATTGGCCAACCGCCTCAAGCTCGATCAGGCCATACCGTCGATGCTCGAGGATGCGAAGAACAAAGGAACGTTCTTTGCGGTATCCATGATGGACGTGGACAAGTTCAAGGAATACAACGACAGCTACGGACACCTGGCCGGAGACCTCTGCCTGCAAAGGGTGGCGAATGTGATCCAAGAGGTTTCCGACAGGCATGGGCTGCTTTGCGCACGCTTCGGCGGAGACGAGTTCGTCATGCTGTACGAGGGCAAGAGCGACGAAGAGATCATGGGCATCGCCCACGAGCTGAGCAGGACGATACTCGAGCAGAACATAGCCTTCGAGGGCATGGGAGAAAACGGCCGCGTGTCGATTTCCCAGGGGATATGCAACAGCCTGCCTCTGGAGGGGAAAGACCATAACGACTTCCTCAACGAAGCGGATAACGCGCTGTATGCGGTGAAGAAGAACATAGCCCTGCCAGGGAAGAAGGAATCCGTACGGCTCGTGCATTTATAGACGTAATTGGAGTTCTCGTGTGTGAGTGGTGGAGGTGGCTTGGGCTTCCGTCCACCGTTTGAGCTCCGGCAGCACCGCGAGCAGGAGCTGCCGCGCGTCGAGAAACAGGTTGTTGCCAGATGCGGGGGCGGTATTGCCCGGATGCATGGGAATGCACGGGGTGGTTGTACCGGCCGATGCATCGGAGCCGACTCCCTGTATCATGGAAAAGCGTAAAACGAAACAGGCATTGCTTGTGTATAAGAGATGACGGGAACCATCCAGGGAAGGGAAGGCGTTGGCCAGACGCACGCTCATGCAGCGCAACCAGGAGCTGGTCGACTTCGAGGTCGACCCGGCGACGGGTGCGGCCCGCGTCATCGACGCGTCGGAGGCGGGCGACGACCTGCTTGCCTGCGTGAGGCCGATAAGCCTTAACCTGGAGCCGATCCGGCTCAGCCCGGACAAAGCTTTGACCGTGCTCATGGCCAAGCGCGCCATCTCGCCTTTGCGCGATGACCAGGACGATGTGATTGCGGCCTTCGGTGCGAAGTCGGCTGTCGACCTCGCGCTCAGGGGGCATGGCCTGTCCCTTTCCGACCAGTTCTGGTACCGCGCCCCTGGCGGCACCGAGCGCTGGGAAGACATCAACTTCTTCGACAACGGCTGGGACCCGGGTTTCGGCGCTGCCGTGCTCAAGCGCGACTACGTAGCCCTGGCGTCCTGCTCTTGCGAGACCCCCGATGCCACGACATGTGGGCGCACCATCAAGATGTGGGAGCGGGGGAGCGACGGCATCTTCCTGATAAAGGAATCCATCCACCCCGATGGAACCGACCTTGTGGGAGCCAAGCTCGCATCCGACATGTGCGCCCGGCTCTTCGACGAGGGTTGCTACGTGCCTTTGGAAATCGTGGAGCGCCACGGCTGCACCTGTTCGGCCACTCCGCTCATGCTGGCAGGGGACGAGGAGCTCGCCGACGGGGGTCGGCTTCGCGCGATGGCAGGCATGCGGGATGAGCCCGGCAAGGGGGATGGGAGCCGGATTTCGACAGAGCGCCTCCAATCCCTCATCGAAGCTTATGAGGCCGTTGGGGTTGCGGGTGCCTCGGCGCACGTCGCCAGGATGGCGTGTTGTTTCTCCCTCGCGTTCGTCTCGGACTTCCACTCGGGGAACCTCGGAGTCATCCGCAGGGTCGGCGCAGACGCATGGCGCGCAGCTCCGATTTTCGACCTCGAAGGGTCGTTCGGGCTTCTCCGCAGCGAGGAAACACGTCGGCTCGTCATTGCGCATCCTTTCGTGGCCAAGCTTCAATGCGCCAGCAGCTTTTCCTTTCTCGATCCGTCCTGGGACTGGTCCTGGTACGACCCGCAGGCGCTCGATGGCTTCGAGGAGCGCATCGTGGAGGTGCTTGCCTCCTGCCAGAACACGTCGCGCGAATTCGTCGAGCTCGCCGCCCAGCTGTTCGCCATGCAGCGTGCGTACGTCAACAGCATCGCATCGGCGCAGGCGCAATGCCCCGAATGCGAAAGCAGTGATGCCCGATAGCGCCCGACCTGCCGTGCCGGGGGAAGCCCCTGTGCGGGCCTTGGGCATCCCCTCAATGCAGGCGAGCAACCCTTACGGCAGCTTGAGCAGCTCCTGGCCGCAATACTGGCAATACAACGGTTCGACTTGGTCTTCGTACCACATGTTCACGTTTTTGCAGCCGATGCACTTCTGGGTGTAGTACACGGTGTCTTCCCCGATCCAGCCGCCGGATATCTTCTCGAGCTGCTCGTCGGTAAGCTCCACGCCTTCGGAGGCGGCAAGGGCCACCAGCTCCTCGGTGCTTTTGCAGGCCTTGGCCTTGTCGAGCTACTCGGAAGTCAGGCTGTTGATGTCCATGTCGAATCATCCTTTCGGATCTGTCAAAGCTTGCCTTGCAATACGTTCATACCTCTAGTTTCGTCCAAGTTTGGCCTGAAGCGTGCGCCCTGCTGCGATTTGTGCCAAGAATGGCGGTTAATGCAAAAGGGTTGCTGGCTGCGCATTCTATTGGTCGAATGAAAAGTAATCCTTTAACCGAGAGGGCAGCGCCTCGTAGAGCCTGTCTCCGACCGCTTCGGGCGATTCGTCCGACCCGTGCTCCAGCCATTCCCTGGTCATGTTCGTGCAGCCATGGCAATTGAACTGAATCTGGAACATCAAGTCTTCGTCACCGGATCGATTCCGTGGAGTTCCTTCAGCTGCTTCAAGTAGTACTGCACGCAGTAATCGTAGAAGCACGAGAAGAATAGACCGCTGCCGCTTTTTGCGGCCGCAACGAAGACCGAAACCGCCATGCTCGCCCAGGTCAGCGAAGAGTACAAGGCGGCGTTGTCCCAGATGATCCCGATGAAGCGTGCCGGCCAGCCGATCGATATCGCCAAGGCCGTCATCTTCCTGGCTTCCGATGATGCAGGATACGTCACCGGGCAGGTGTGGGGCGTGGTGAAGCTGTCATCCATGACATTTGTCATGGCCTGAAATGACGCAGTTCACTGGTGAAGAGCCGGTCATGCTGCCACAATCGAAGCACGATGCGACGAAGAGGTGGCGTATGACGATTGTCAATGTGGAAAACCTGGTGAAGCGCTACAGCGACGTGGTCGCGCTTGACCACTTCAATCTGCAAATCGAGGCAGGCGAGGTGTTTGGCCTGCTGGGTCCCAACGGGTCGGGAAAGACCACGGCTATCAATTGCATGCTGCAGCTCCTCTCTTTCGACAAGGGCAGCATCGAGCTTTTCGGCCAGCCCATGGCTCCCACGCGATACGATCTGAAGCGTCGAGTCGGCGTAGTGCCGCAGGAGATTGCCGTGTTCGACGAACTCAACGTGCGCGAGAACATCGACTACTTCTGCGGGCTGTACGTGGACAGTGGGGCGGAACGTGCAAAGCTTGTCGATGAAGCCATCGAGTTCGTGGGCCTGCAGGACTATGTGAGGTTCCGCCCCAAGAAGCTCTCGGGCGGTCTCAAGCGCAGGCTCAATATCGCGTGTGGCATAGCGCACAAGCCCGAGCTCGTCTTCTTCGACGAACCCACCGTGGCGGTGGACCCGCAGAGCCGCAATTCCATCCTTGAGGGCATCCTGCGGTTGAACCGCGAGGGGATGACGGTGGTGTACACATCGCACTACATGGAAGAGGTCGAGCAGATTTGCAGCCGCATCATGATCATGGACCACGGCCGCTCTCTGGCATGCGGCACGCAGGACGAACTGGTGCGCATGGTGTCTACCGGCGAGAAAGTCGAAATAGAGGTTGCCGACTTGTCGCGCGAGGCGCTTGGTGCGCTGGACAGCCTTGCGTTCGTGCGCCGCGTCGAATACGACGACAAGGTCCTCAAGCTGCTTTGCGACAACGGTCCGCACAACCTGGCAAGTGTTCTGGGGCTGTTGCAGGAGCGCAACGTGGCGTTCGGGCGCGTGTACTCCGAGCCTCCCACGTTAAACGACGTGTTCCTGGAAATCACGGGAAAAGAGCTCAGGGATTAGGTGGCTGACGTGTTGAATACGCTCAAATACACTGTGCTGTCTCTTTTGCGCGAACGCGACATCGTTATCTGGGTCATGCTGTTCCCGCTCATTCTGTCCACGCTGTTCAACAGCATGTTCGTCGGTCTTGAGGAAACGGGCTGGAACATCGATCCGATGCCCGTTGCCGTGGTGAGCAATGCCGAAGGCGATGCGGGGCTCGCGTTCGAAACGATGATGGATGCGCTTTCGCAGGAGGGTGACGACGCCCTGTTCGCACCAAAACACGTCAGCAGCGCGCAAGAAGCCAAAACGCTTCTGGAGTCGCAGCAGACGATCGCCACGATATTCGTTGATGCCCAGGGGTGGCCAAGCGCAGAGTTTTCCCCTGGCGCCGACGACGTGGGCGTGTCTATTGAGAGAATCAAGCGCACGATCGTTGCCGACGTCGTGGATGACTTCTGCCGTTCACGCGCGGCAATAGAGGACATTGCTCGCACAAACCCCGAGGCGCTTGCGCGACCCGAAGTAACCGACTCCCTTATGAAAATGGCAGACTACACCCAGCAAATGAACGTAACGCACAGCAAGGCTGTCGATTACGTGCGCTACTTCTACGCGCTCCTTGGTTTCGCTGCATTCATGGCATCCATGGTGGGGCTTTCTGCTGTGGGCAAAGCGCTGCCCAACATCTCCGCATTGGGCGCACGCCGCACGGTGGGCGGCACAAGCCGTGCGCGAACCTTGGTGGGTGCGGTGCTTGCCAGTTGGCTTATCAGCTTTGCTTCGCTGCTGGTGGCCTTTGCCTACATTCGCTGGGTGCTCGGAATCGAATTCGGCGGGCGCGAAGTCGAATGCATCATTGGCCTGGCGGTTGCCGCGCTCATGGCCACATCGTTCGGCGCTCTTGTCGGAGCGTTGCCACGGATACCGTTCTCTGCAAAAGGCGGCATTCTCACGGGCATCACCTGCCTTCTGGCCCTGTTTGCCGGCCTGTATGGCACTCCGTCCTTGCAGCTTGCCGACAAGGTTGCAAACAGCATCCCCTGGTTGGCTGCAATGAACCCCGTGAAGCAGGTGACCGACCTGTTTTACAGCCTGTATGTCTACACCGACCTGGCACCCTATCTGGAAGGATTGGCGATTCTTCTGGTGACGACTGGCGTGTTTGCCGGTGTGGCAGCCCTGCTCATGAGGAGGCAAAGATATGCAAGTCTTTAAGACAGCGATCAAGTCGTTCTTTCGCCACCCGATATACCTACTCGTCTATGTAGTGTGGCTCTCGTGCATGGGCTTGTTCATGGGCATGAGCGTGAACGAGCTGCCTGCCGACGAGTACTACGAGCGGCCAAGTGTAGCGGTCATCAACCGAGATGAAGGGGAGCTGGCGCAGGCTTTGGAGTCGTTCTTGCTCGAGGACGTCGACGTTGTCGAGCTGGCCGACAGCGAACGGGCCCTTCAGGATGCGGTCATGCAGCAACGTGCGCACTACATTGCCATCATACCCGAAGGGTTCACCGACAGCTTCCTGAGCACTGTCCGTGCAGGAGACGAAAGCGCACTGCCATCGATACAGACGGTGGAGACCTCAAGTGCGGCGGCAATCGTCATGATGGACAACCTGGCGAACGAATACCTCAACGTCGCCCGTTCTTACGCGCTTGCGATTCCCGATGCCGGCGTTTCCGAGATCGTGGAGCGCACGGGGAAGGCTATGGGCCATGAAGCCGACGTGCGCGTCGTGAACATCGACAACGGCTCGTCCTTCTCGGGCGGCATGATGCTGTATTTGAAGTTCGCCAGCTACACGCTGCTTCTTTCCATCGCCGTTTGCTCTGCACTTATCCTGGCCCAGTTCGGGCGGGACGAAGTGCGCAAGCGCAACCTCTCCTCTCCGCTCTCGGTGCTTTCCACCAACCTCCAGCTTGGAGCCGCATGCCTTGTCATGATGCTCATCTGCTGGGCCTTCGTTGCAGCGCTCGGCTTTGCCGTGTACGGAGGTCGGATGGAAGGGATGAGTCCAGGGGCTGTTACGGGACTGCTTGGGGCGTTGCTGTGCTATGCGCTCTTCGGTCTTGCATTCGGGTTCCTGGTAGGGCAAATGACCCATAACGAGCTCATCATGAACGCTGCGGCCAACATCACCGGACTGGTCCTGTCGTTTCTGGGTGGTGCATGGGTGCCGCTCGATCTGGTGGGGGAGCCCATTGTCACGCTTGCGAAGTTCACGCCTACGTACTACTACATCGAAGCGCTGAATTCGTCGTTCGAGGCCACAGGGGCCGCGCTGCCCGCAGGTGCACTGGCAAACATGGGCGTGGTGCTGTTGTTCGCGATGGCGCTCTTTGCCATCGGCCTTGCAATCGGGCGGTTGCGGCTTGCTAGAATGGGTGCATGGAACGGATCATCGACAAGGGCATTATCGCGGCCTGCTGCTTAACGGCGTTTCTTACGCTGCCTCCCGACCCGCTGCCTATCGTCGGGCTTCTCATCGCTGTTGCCGCTTCTGCCGCAAGCGAAGTGCTTCCGCGATATGCCCGGGTGGCGTTGGCGGCAGCGTATGCGATTGCCGCCCTCATCTTCCCCGTGTGGGCTGCATTCCTTCCGTTGATGGCATACGAATGCGCCACGGACGATAACGTGTTCGCCCATGCGCTGTGGGCCGCTCCCCTTCTCGCCGCCTTGCGGGCATGGGATACGATTCCCTGGCTGGTGGTGCTCCTTTTCTGCATGGTCGCAGCCGTGCTTGCCTGGCGTACGTCCTCTTTCCTCCAACAGCGCGAGCACTTCCAGAAACTGCGAGACGAAACGCGCGAGGCGTCGCTCGAGCTTGAGGAGCGTAATCGAGGGCTCGAGGAAGCGCGCGACCTGTCTACGCAGGTTGCAACCCTTGCAGAGCGTGGACGGATCGCTCGAGACATTCACGACAACGTGGGGCATTTGCTCACGCGCGCAATCATGCAAGTGGAGGCGCTCAAGGTCGTGCATGCGGACGAGCCCGCGATCGTCAGCGAATACGACGGGGTATCCGAAACGCTGAACGAGGCCATGAAAACGGTCCGCGCGAGCGTGCACGACTTGCGCGACGAGGCGAGCGACCCGCGAAG
>CACXFZ010000126.1 GCA_902767025.1 uncultured Coriobacteriaceae bacterium | reverse complement strand
CTCAAGAACAGCCTGAGCAGCTTCGGGGTGTCGTCGTATCTTTGCGTGGTGGATGCGCCGCACGACTTGCAGCGCCATCTCGTCCGCTCCGAGCTGGTGCGCCCGTTGCGCTTGGTCTCGCCCCCGCACGCAGGGCACTTCACATTCTTCATCCCGTAATTGAACTACGGAATATAAGGAAGGGAAACGAAGCGTCTGACCTGCGGCGTCAAGGTTTGGGCGGACACACATTCTTGCCGCCTTGTTAAAACCTGGGCCGATTTTTAAAACGGACATTTTATTCGTCTGACCTGGCGCTCATCGACGAGAACGGACACACATTCTTGCCTATAACCCTTCAAACGTGGGCTAATCGTCGTCGTCCTGGGCGGTGTCGAGGTGGTTGGCCTGGTCGGTCAGGAAGTCCTGCGCCGCCTCGAGCGCGTTTCCCTTCACCCCTTCGGCCACCGTGATGCCCGCGTCCTCGAAAGCAATCTTGCAGGCCGGGGTGATGCCGTTGCAGATGAGGGCATCGATGCCGATCTGCTCCATCAACGACGCGTATTCCTCGCAGGTGATGCCCTCCGCGGGGATGTTCTTGGAGTCGGCGAGCTCGAAGCTTTGCGTCGTGTAGTAGTTGAAGTTCCTGCTTTGCAAAAAGTCGTCGGCCACGTCCAGGCCATCGCTCGCTACGGCTATCCTCATGCGCCCCTCCTTCCAAGAACCTGCGCCTGTGGATTTTCCGACTTGAACGATAGCAAATAACTTGAGCACGCCGGGGATGGGGTGCGTATGGTTCGCCAAACGGGGTCATTTCAGGCAAAAGTGGCAGGCCCGAAAATCGCAGATTGGCGATGCGGGGCGGACGGTGCGTGCGGGGCGGGAACCCGCAGATTGAAGCCTCCCGATGTGGGCTAGCTTACGGCCTTCTTGGCCGCGTCGAAGGTCGCCTGGGATACGGCGGCGGTGCCTCCGAACACGTACCCTTGCAGCACCTGGGAGCCGTTCTCGCGGGCGAATCCGTTGATGGTGGTGCGGTTCGCGTCGTCAGCCAGCAGCAGGACCGCATTGTTCTTGCCGCACAGCGCTGCGCCGCACAGCGCGTCCCAGTAGCCGCCGGTGCACGTGGCGATGGCCAGGCGGTTCGCCTGCATGCCCTGCGTGAGCTCCCAGGAGGCGATCAGGCCCGAGGTGTCGTAGGCGTCCTGCCCGCCCAGGCGCTTGACCGTGCAGCCCAGTTGCGCGAGCTGGTTGGTCACCGATTGGGGAACGGCGGCGAAGCCCCCGACGATCACGGCCGAGGTGAACCCACGTGCGGCGATGCTCGCCTTGGTCTGGGCGTCGAGCCCCGATTTGTCGCACAGGTAGATGGGCGTCTGGTTGGCGTAGGCATAGGGGCTTATGGAGAGCGCGTCCTGGTAGGTGTCCAGGGTCGCCACGATGCAGGTCTTGCTCGGGTTCGCCAGGGAGTCGGCGATCTCGCACGCTGTGCCGATGGCCGTGTCGCCCGCGAGGCGCACCACCTTGATGCCCATGCTGCGCACCTGCTGCTCCACGGCGGGGGAGACGGCGGCAACCCCGCCGCAGATGTAGACGGTCGCGGGTTTCAGGCGGGCAAGCTGCGTGCGCGCCTGGTTCGAGAGCGTGGCGGTGTCGGTCATCAGCACCGGTGCGCCATGCTGGCCGGCGAGCGCACTGGCGCTCAGGGCGTCCCAGTGGCCCTGGCTGGTCGCCAGGATGGCAACCTTGCTGCCCGACCACCCTTCACGCGCGATGGCCGACATGGTGTCCAGCGCGGTGTCGCCCCACAGGCGCTTCCACGTGGCCGGCTTCGTGCCGGGCTTCTTCGCGGCGGTGTAGGCCTCGGTCGCCTTGCGCAGCGCCCGAGTGGCCTCGTCGATTTCCTGGGCGGTGGCATCCTTGGTCGCCAGAAGCTTTGCGGCCCTATCCATGGCGCTTTGCAGGTCCTGGGCCACGCGTGTGGGAACCCACAGCTTGTCCTTGGCGACGTCGGCGCCGGTGGAGCTTGCGGTGGCGGTGGGCTGCTCTTCGCGGGCTTGGGCCAGGGCGGCCTCCAGGGCGGTCTTGTCATTGGCGACGATGCGGTAGGCGAACGTGCGCTCCTGCGTGTACGATCCCGTGCCCTTCACGGTCATCGTCTTTTCTCCCACCGACGTGGAGTCCTCGGGCAGGACGATCGTGTAGTCCACGCCCTCTTCGAGCACCAGATCGCCCGAATCGGCATGGAGCAGGTGCTGCTCGAGCGTGGGGGACTGGCTTTCTCCCGTGTAGTAGAACTCGGTTTGGCCGACTTGGAAGTCGAAGGCATCCAGGGAGATGTCGCCCAGCACAGTGGCGGTGAACGTGCAGGTGGCCTCGCCCAGCATGCAGGTGATGGTGGCGGTGCCCGGTGTGGTTCCTGCGGTGACCCGCCCGGCGTTGTCCACCGTCGCGATGGCCGGATCGCTTGACGACCACACGGCCAAGCCGGTGTTCGCATCGGCCGGCTCGACGGAGTCGATTGCCAGATCGATGGTGCCGTCGAAGGTCATCGTCGCGGCTTCGGGCCAGTTCAGCGTGAACGATTGCACGACCGCCGCCGACGAGGCCGGCTCGGTGTAGCGGGTCCAGGAGGCGTCCTCGTCGTACTGGGTGTTGGTGCCCGCCTCGCCTGCCGGGTGCCATTCCAGATGATAGCCGGCAGGGTCGGGGTTGGCGGTCCACCACTCGTCGCTTTTCATGAAGAAATGCGTTTCCTCGTAGGTGTCGCTGTCGTCGTAGGTGACGTCGAGGTTGTACCAGTCCCCGTCCACTTGGACGCGGTTCCACCCGTGGTCGGGGTTCGACGCCTTGTCGGTGACGTAGGAAGCCTCCACGCCGGCGCGGTTCATGCAGGCCAGGAAGGCCAGCGCGTAACCCTGGCACACGGGGCTGCCCGTGACCAGGCCGCTGTACGACGTCCATGGCTCCCAGCCGTAGTCGCTCGGCGTGCTGGCGGCAGCTTCGTGGTTGTACGAGCAATGGTCCAGCAGCCAGTCGTGGATGGCCTTGGCCTTCTGCAGGTCGGTGGCGCCTTCGGGGATCCACGACAGCGCATCCTGCATCGCTTCCTCGTAGGACGCTTTCATCTCCGCGGCCTGGTTGCGCGTGAACGCGTAGGCCTGCGTGATCTTGTAGCTGGTCTTGCCCGTGGCAGGATCGACGACGGGCTCGTAGTTGGCGGCGGGGGAGATCTCGGCGATCTCGCCGTATGTGGGGCTCGACTTGTTCGTGTTGTAGCGGCAGATGAGGCCGCTGGTCACGTAGAACAGGTCCGGGTCGCTGTCGACCACTTCCTTGTACAGCGCCCCGATGTCCACCGAGTTGCGCTTGATGTGCAGGTCGCGCACGTTGATGGTTTCGACCATCGCCGTCAGCTGGGTGTGCAGGCGGGCCTTCAGCAGGTCTGCCTTCGAGCCCTCGACCGGATAGGAGCGCGCCCGAGGGGCAGACAGCAGGACGACGCCCTCGTCGATCTGCGCCGTCGAATCGTCGGGCAGGTTCGACCCTGCACCGCTCTGGTTCAGGGGCACTTCCAGGTATATGCAGTCGAGCTCTTCGTCGGTGTTGTCTCCGTAGGCGGTCCAGGGCAGCGCTCCCAGGGCAAGGGCCAGAGCGGCGAGCAGGATGATGCCGATATGCCACATTGTTTTCGTCATGGACGCATTCTACCAGGTTCGCGTTACAGAAGGGTAACGCGTGCGCCCAGAGTCCATGCGCTCGCGCCTGCTTGCACGAGCGCAAATAGACGGGTCCCATAAGAAGCGGGGCCCGGCGTTCGTGCCAGGCCCCGCGGTTTCGCTCTTGTCGCGTGCTTGCTTAGCTCTTCTCGATGATGCTCTTCACCGCGTTGAAGGTCTTTTTGCCCACTGCTTTCTCTCCGCCGAAGACGTAGGCGTTCTGGATTGCGCTGCGGTGCCTGCTCATGAAGCCGGTGATGTTGTGCTGGAACGGGTCGTCGGCCAGCACCAGCACGGCGCGCTTCTTGCCGCATACGGCACCGCCGGTCAGGGCGTCCCAGTAGCCATTCGCGGTGGCGACGCCCATGTTGTTGGCGAGCATCCCTTCGCCAAGCTCCCACGCGGCGAAGGCACCCGACGTCTCGTAACAGTCGTCGCCGGACTTGCGCAGCACGGTGGGGATGCCGATGTTGCCCAAGTTGCCGTTGACCGAGCTCTTCACGGCCTTGGGGCCGCCGGCGATGACCGCACGGCTGTAGCCGGCTTCCGCGATGGCGTTGAGCGTTTCGGCGCTGAGCGTGCCGTCGGGGTTGGTCAGGTAGATGGGGGCCTTCTGGTAGTAGGCGTAGGGCGATGCCGACAGGGCGTCCCAGTAGCCGTTGCTCGTGGCGATGATGCAGGTGTCCGCGCGCGCCGTGCCCACTTCCTTGGCGATTGCGATGGCGGTGCCGATGGCATCGTCGCCGGCCAGGCGCTTGGTGTTGCTGCACAGTGCCTTCACCTGGTTGAATACGCGGTTGCTCACCGCTGCCGGCCCGCCGCACACGAACGCCCGGCTTGCACCCAGATTGCTGATGATGTCGGCCGTTTCCTTGGTGAGGTTGTTGGTGTCGGTGAGCAGCACCGGCGCGTTGTGCTTGCCGGCCAGGCTGGATGCCGCCAGGGCGTCCCAGTAGCCGTTGCTCGTGGCGATGATCACGGTGTCTGCGCTGGTGAATCCGCTGTTGACGACCTTGCGCATCGTGTCGAAGGCGTCGGTGCCGCCCAGGCGCGTGGCCTTCTTCGCGGCGGCCACGATGTTGAAGTTCATGGTGTAGGTGCCTACGAAGTTGCCCGTGCCGGTGATGATCACCTGGCCCTTGCCAACCTGCACGTTGTTCTTGTAGGACAGCGTGTAATCCTTGCCTTCCACCAGGGTCTTGCCGTTGACGACCACCTTGGGCTTGGGCTTGATCTGGCTGCCCGTGTAGGTGTAGGTGTTTTGCACGCCCAGCTTGGTCGTGTCGAGCTTGGTGATGTCGCTCTTCGTGGTGGGGGTGGTGCCGCCACCACCGCTGCTGTTGGGCTTGGTCATGGTGATCTTGACGACCTTGGGGTTTTTCTCGGTGCCGCCGGCAGGGTAGGTGCCGGCCTTGACCACGGCGTCCCAGGCGCTCTGATCCTTGATCGTCCAGCCGGCCTTCTTGGCTTCGGCCAACTTGGCGTCGACTTCCTTCTTCAGGCTTGTGCCATCGTAGACCGCGGTGATGGACGTGGTGGTCCAACCCTCCCAGTCGCTGGTCTTGTACACGGCCTTGTTCGTGGCGGTGTCGACCAGGTCGACGCGCACCCAGGTCTTCTCGCGCACGGGGGTGATGCTCCACATGAGGGAGGCGTCCGCGGTCGTGCCGTCGGCCCAGATGGTGTTCTTCTTGTCCTTGAGCACGGCCTTGGCGGTGTAGGTGCCCACGTTGGTGGCGCTGCCGCCGGTGACCGTGTAGTCGCTGCCTGCGGCCACACCGGTCTGGGTCTTGCCGTTGTAGGTCTTGTTGGAGGCGAGGGGCTTGCTCACCTTCTTGGGTTCGATCTTGTAGCTTCCGGCCGGGGACGTGCCGGTGTAGTCCTGGCTCGTGCTGTTGGCGGTCACGGTGACCGACTTGCTGCCGGCGCTCTTGACGTCCTTGGGCCAGTTGACCGTGTACTCGCTGGCGGGAACCACGGTGCTGCCCACCTTTACCGTGACGCTGGGCTTCTTGTCGTTGCCGTCGTAGGTGTAGGTCGTAGGCGACAGGGTCATCGTGGCCTTGGACAGGTTGGTTTTG
>CACXFZ010000125.1 GCA_902767025.1 uncultured Coriobacteriaceae bacterium | reverse complement strand
TACGCGTACTTGCTCAGGGCCTTCGCGTAGAGCTCGTAGTGCTTGGGGTTGTGAGCATCGCTTACCAGCGCGTCGCACAAGCCTTCCTTGATCAGGCGCTTGGCGCACTTGGCCCCTGCGTTGAAGACGCCGCCGAGCAGGTCCATGGCGCTCACTTGGAACTTGCAGCCCATGTCCTTCATACGGTACACGATATCGAAGTTCTGCAGGACGGTCGCGTAGCGCTCGGGATGCGCCAGCGTGATGTCCAAGCCGTAACGCGTCTGCAGCTCGTAGAAGGTGTGGTCCCAGCCGAACGGCACCTCGCCGCCGGTGTTGAACTCGATGAGCAGGTCGGTCGTGCCCTCGGTGACGAAACGCGGGGCCTGGTCGAGCCCGATCTTCAGCAGGGTCTTGTAGTACACCTCGTAGCCCAGCGTGGTGCCGATGCCCTCGGCCGCGGCCATCTCGCTGAACAGCGCATAGCGCTGCTCGACCTTCTTCTGGCTGAAGTCGTCCCAGCGCATGTGGGGCGTGCACACGATGTGCGTGATGCCCACGCCCTTGGCGGCCTGCAGCATCTGCTCCGTCATGTCCTGGTCGACCGAACCGTCGTCGACGTCCCAGATGATATGGCAATGCTCGTCGCGCATGCAGAAGCCTTGCAAGCCCTAGGAGCGCCTGCCACCGTGCTTGGCGATGGGTGTCGAGCCGTCGTCGGTGGTGTAGTTCGAGTAGTAGCTGTAGTAGTGGCCAGAATACCCGTAGCCGCCCGACGAGACGTCCTGGCAGTTGAGCACCGTACCCAGCACGTTGGCGTTGCCGTTGCGCAGCTGCTCGAGCGAGTAGCCGATGTCGCGCTTGTCGGTGTGGTTCTCGCGCACCACCAGGATGGTGCCGTCGGTCACAGCCGCCGTGAGCGCCGCATCGGGAAACGCCGTGATGGGCGGCGTGTCGATCAGGATGTAGTGGAAGTGCTTCTTCAGCACGCCCAGCAAGTCGCGGTACTGCCTGGACGCCAGGATGTTGTCGGGGTTGGGAATGCCCATCTCGGCATCAAGGAAGTACACGCCGGGCAGGCCCGTCGAGCAGATGGCCTCCTGGAACGAGCACCTGCCCGTGATCAGGGCGTGGATACCGTAGCGCGTCTTCACGTTGAACAGCGCGCGCAGGCTGCGACGGCGCATGTCGCCTTCCACGACCAGGCACTTCTGCCCCGACTTGCCCACCGCCACGGCTGTGGCGAAGGCGATGGTGGTCTTACCCTCGTTGGGCACCGAGCTCGTGAAGGCTATCGTCTGCACGGGCGAATCGATGCTGGAGAAACGGATATTGGCCAGCAACGTGCTCGCAGCGTGCTGCACCGCATCGCTGGTGGCGATGGCAATCGTGGGACGCTGGTTCTGGGTGTTCTTTTCTTTCCTGAACAAAGCCATTAGTGCTTCCCTCCCTTAGCCAGCGGGAAGCGGCCGAGCACCGCCATGCCGGTGATTTCTTCGAGGTCGGTGTCGGAATGGATTCCGGTGTCGAGCATGTCGCGCACCACGATGATGGCAACCGCCAGGAACAGGCCGGCAAGCAGCGCCGCAAGCGTGTAGAGCTTGCGCGGCGGGCCGGACGGGCTGGAGGGGGTTTCGGCTTCGGTGACCACGCTGATGGCCTCGATGCCCATCACGCGCACGGCCGTTTCGCCCACTTCGGCCGCAAGCTGATTGGCGATGCGGGCGGCCAGTTCGGGATCGGGTCCGGTCACGCGCACCTTGATGACGCGCGTAGTGGTGGACGACGTGACGTTGACGTCGTAGCCAGAAAGGCTACTGATGCCCAGATCGTCGGCGACGTTGCGCCTGACCTGGGTGTTCTTGGCAAGCTCGGCGAAGTCGTTGGCCAGCAGCTGCGAGGATTGCAGCTCCTGGTAGGGAACGGATTCGGCGTCGCCCGACCCTCCGGTTGTCTTGTTCAGGGCGTACACGGACGTTTCAGCCGAGTACACCCGCGGCAGAACGAATGTGGAATACCCCAACGCTATCAAGGCAGCGATCAGGGGCAGGGCTATCACCAGCACCAGGTGCTTGCGCAACAGACCCAGAAGCTCGAGTAATGTCATTCGTAACCTTTCGCGTCGTAGGCGCACATTCCTGCTGGCATGAGGCGGTAGGAACATCGACGTGTGGGAAGACTGCCCCGCCATGCGCCCTTTCATTCAGCCAAAAATCATATCACAGCCGCACGGGCAGGAACGCGACTTGAAAAAGTATCCACGACCTTGGCCGACGCCACGGACTGCCGTTGCCTGCTGCGGGCTGGAGCACGGCGGGCGGGCGGGCGCAGGGAGGGGGTGAAGTGGGGTGAACCCCGGTGGGCGCAAACAGGGGCCGCAATCGGCTGGTTCGCCTTGCGGCCCCTTTCGAGCGTTGTGCCTGCCTGGCCCTACCCAAACGCTGAGCTAGGCAGATACGAAGAACTCCGTCAGCGAGTCATCCGGCGTCGGGGTCGGGTCCGGCGTGGGTGTGGGATCCGGCGTCGGGGTCGGGTCCGGCGTCGGGGTCGGGTCCGGCGTGGGTTCGGGATCGGGCGTGGGCGTGGGATCGGGCGTCGGAGTCGGAGTCACGTTGTCGTCCGCACCTCCCCCGTTGTCGCCGTTACCGTTGTCCTGGTTGTTGTCGCCACCGTTGCCGTTGTCGTTCGTTTCGCCGTTTATGGTGTTGTCGTCCTGGTTGTTCTCGTCGGCCCGGTTCTGGTCCTGCTCTTCGGCCGCTTCGACGCTCGTTCCGTCGGCATGCACCCTATCCAATCCGCCGGCACGGATGACCGACGGGGCGTTGTTGGCATTCGCCCACGCGCGCGAGAGCACGTTTTCGCGCTGCGCGGCAACGTCGGACGTGGCGTTTGCCAGCCAAACCTCGATGGAATCGTAGGCGGCGCGCACCACCCCAGCACCCACCGTGGATGCATCCAGGAGCGTGTACGCAGCCGTGAGCGCGACGTCATCGTCCTGAACGACGACCTCCTGGTCGTGCGGGGCCTGCAGCACCGAGCCGTCCGGCAGGATGGCGGTGGACCACGACAGCGTGTAGGTGCCCGCGGGCACGTCTTCGATCGTCAGCAGGAACGTGTCCAGGGGGTTGCCCGCGTGGTCGTAGAGCGCATCGGCCAGCGCGCTGGCGTCCACGAAGCCGTAGCGATCCAGGCGCTGCGTGGTGGTTTCGTTCTTGGAAACGCCATTCAGGTGGTACATGATTGGCGTGGAAAGGTCGCTGTAGCCGGGTGCGGCA
Source organism: uncultured Coriobacteriaceae bacterium (assembly GCA_902767025.1). GTDB lineage: Bacteria > Actinomycetota > Coriobacteriia > Coriobacteriales > Eggerthellaceae > CACXMZ01. The sequence goes on along the minus strand of CACXFZ010000125.1, from coordinate 1,265 downwards.
ACCGACACCGTGGCCGTGCGCCCAACGATGGCATCGGCGGCCACCGCTATAGGCGCGGGCGCCTCGGAAGGCACCGTCGATGCCGACGAGCCGGACGAGAGCGACTGTTCGGCTGACTTGTCGCCGCCGGTGAGGAAAAGCATGCCCGCCCCCACCGCCAGCCCCACGGCGACCGCCGCGATGGCCAGCATGGGCATGCGCCAGATCCCTTCCCTCTTGTGCGAGGGACCGCCTGCCGTTTCGAGCGCGCGCGGCCGGGCGTTGAGCAGCCCGTCGCCGCCCAGCTCCATCTTGCCCTGCGGAAGGCCGCCCGCATCAAGGTTCGGCTCCTTGACGACGGGCACGCCGCCTTGGGGCAGTTCGGCCGACACCTCGGGAACCTGGCCAGCAGGGGCGTTTGCCTGGGTCGGGCCGGCAGCCATCTTGCCCGCCGGCAGGGTGCTTTGCACGGACACCCCAGGCACGCTGATGCCTGCATTGCCGCTCTTGGCCTCGGTGGCAGATTCGGCCACCGCCTCGGTAAGCGACTCGCCGGAAAACTTCGAGCCCTCGAACGGCTCCACAGCGAGGTCGGACCGAGTGCTTTCGCTCCAGTTGAAGCGCCCGCCCAGCGCCTCGACGGTACCGGAAGAGCTCGCGGGGGTGCTCGGCGAAGAGAAGGTACGCGACAGCTCGTCGGACCAATCGCCCACGTCGGGGGCGCCAGCCTGCTGCGCGGGCGCGGAGAAGAACCTGCCGGAGGGCAGGGAGTCGGAAATGATGTCGTCGACGGCGCTGTCCTGCTGGAAGTAGACAGGGGCGCTGGCGGTGGACTTTGCTTGGCTGGACGTGGCAGGGCGTTGGTTATCCATGCTGGTCTCCTTGCAATGCGGTGGTTCAATCGTGCTGCGGTTCGTGCGTGCCATTCGTCATACGTGCTTTCGCTGGTTTGTGAACTTCATATTTTATATCGCAGCGCGTGGCAATTCAAATTGCCAGATGGGGCAACGTTGCCAGACTGACTCCAAAGGGACACATGGGCGCCGGGGCGCTGGCCGGACGGACGGGTGGTGCATCATGGCTGCGGGACATGTGCGACACTCGCTCGCAGCGCTTTGGTTCTGGGAAGCTCTATCTTATGATTGCACTCATTTGAGTGTTATACTATTATGTGATATAGCTCTATCTGCAATCATATGAGAGGACTTGCCATGCCTGCACCCATCACCGCTCAGGAAATCAAGGACATCCGCACCGGCTACGGGCTGTCGCAGAGGTCGTTTGCG
>CACXFZ010000124.1 GCA_902767025.1 uncultured Coriobacteriaceae bacterium | reverse complement strand
TCTTGGTCGTGCTCTCGACCGGGTCCTTCATAACCTTCTTAGCCTTGCACTTGACGCAGTATGCTTCAATTGCCATGGTTAACCTCGTTTCCTTCATCGTTCAGGGATGAATCCCTAGTACCTCCGCGCTCACGCGCTTTCCTACAGCGACATTATACACGAGCCCCTTGTTCACTCGTGCCACACGGGCGCCCTTCATATTTGCTTCGCTTGTTGGGGGCTTGCCGGGCCGCTGATGCCGGGCCGTGGGGCCAGGCCGGGCTGGCGGATGGCGGGCTGCCACGCACTGGGCCAGGCTGGCGGATGCCGGGCTGGCGCGTGCCGGAACAGGGCCCCGGACATGACGAAGGCCCGCATCCTCGGGGGTGCGGGCCTTCGGTTTGCCTGTTGGCATTGGGCTAGACGTTCTTGATGATCTCCATCACGAAGTCGACCATGCCGTCCAGTTGATCGGCGTCGATGTTTTCCACGACGTCGTCGCCCTGGTTCATGCCGGCGGGGATGGATCCTTCCATGCCCACGAGCGTCATGCCCTGCATGCCGTGGCGCAGCGCGATGGACGCAATGCTTTCGCGCCAGTTGAGCGAGGTGTTGGAAACCTGGATGCCCGTGACTTCGGCGGCACGGCGCAGATAGCGGCGCAGGCGCGACGAGGGCTTCTTGGGCTGCAGGAAGCCTTCCTTGTTCGCGTAGCAGATGTCGCCGGCGCCCAGCGATTCGAGGTTGATGACGATGGCGCCGCGCAGCTCCTGTTCGTGCTCGCGCAGGAAGGCGCGGGTGCCGCCGTTGGATGCCTGCTCGGAGCCCAGGGCGACGAACCAGACCTCGGTGTTCACGTCGGGGTTGCGGAAGCTGTAGACCATGCGCACCTCCTGGCTCACCTGGGAGCCATCGGCCTGGCCGCTGGCACGCGAGGTGCTGTAGGCGCCGCCCTCCCAATCGTCGTCCGCGTCCACATCCGGCTTGGAATGGCCGCCGCGCGTGCGCTTCTGGTACGAGCTGTTCTCCTGGAAGCTCTCCCAGCCGCCGCGCTCCTTGCCCACTTCCGTGGGGTTGAAGTTGTCGTCGACGTCGAGCCATTCGGAAGCACTCTGGACGGAATCGGATTCGCCGTGGCGGCGGAAGCGGCCGAAGAACCTGCTCGTGCGGGATTCGGGCATTTCCACGTAGCCCGGGCCGGCGAACGCGCCCGTTTCGGTGGTGGACTCGTCGTAGCTGGAATCGTCCGCGTCCTCGACGTAGATGTCCGCGGGGTCCATGCTGGCGATGAGCTCGTCGCCGACGGGGGCGAAGGCGCCGGTTGCGCCGACGGGGGCGAACGAACCGGTTATGCTCACCGTGGAGTTGTTGTCCTCGATGGGGGCGAACGAACCGGACAGCGAAGGCAGGCTGTCACGCAGGGCAGCACGCCTGCTTTCGGCGGCGGCGTCGGCTGCGGGGGCCGCCTCTTCGGCGTCGAGCACGATGCGCGGGATGCGGCCGGACTCGAGCCTGCCCTTGCGCGGGGCGTCGCTGCCGTCACCGGCGAGCGGGGCGGGCTGCTGGCGTGTTTCCACCTGGATCGAGGGGATGTCGCCGATGGCAGAGCGGGCCGGCGTGGGCCTGCGGTGGTTGCCGCGCTCGGGGCGGTCGTCTTCTTCTTCGCCGTCATAGGCGGCCGCCGGCTTGTCCATGTCCGCGCGGGTGGGCTCAGGCGCCTGCTCCCATTCGGGGGCTTCCTCGAACAGGGGGCTTTCCAGGTCGACCGGCAGTTCGGGCTCGGGCGCCGGTGCGGGCTCGGGGATGGATTCGGCGATTTCCTCGAAGGCCTCGGACATCTCGGAGAGCTGTACGGCTGCCTGGTGGGCGAACGCGCGCTCGTGCGCCGCGCGGGCCTCCTGGGCCTTGGCGCGCAGTTCCGACACGTCGATGGGAGGCATCGAGGTGGTCATTTCGGGGGCGCCGTCCTGCACCATCACGCTTTCGACCCTGTTTGCGCTGTTGATGTCGATCGGGGGCAGCGTGACGCCGAACCGCGCGGGAGTGGAGGGAGCGGGCTCGGGTTCCGGCTC
>CACXFZ010000123.1 GCA_902767025.1 uncultured Coriobacteriaceae bacterium | reverse complement strand
CGAGCAGGAGCTGAGCCAAGGGTGCGCGTGCATGGGCCTCGACGAAGTGGGGCGGGGACCGCTGGCAGGCCCCCTGGCCGTCGCTGCCGTGGTGCTCGATGCAACGTACCGCGTCATGGGCCTCAACGATTCGAAGCAGGTGCCGGAACGCAAACGCGAAGCGATTGCCGACGATGTCAGGGCCCATGTGCTTGCCTTGAGCGTCCAAATGGTGGAGCCGGCCGACATAGACCAGGTGGGCATGGCGGCTTGCCTGCGGCGTGCCTTCGCGCAGGCCATACAAGACGTCGACGCCCAGCTCGAAGGCATCGGGTGCGTCCTGCTCGACGGCAACCCCTTGGGGTTGGATCCACGCGAGACGAACGTGGTCAAGGGCGATTCCCTGTGTGCGAGCATAGCTGCGGCATCCCTTGTCGCGAAGACCGAGCGCGATGCCTTGATGCGCGCCTACGCCCAGGAATACCCGCAGTACGGCTTCGACTCCAACAAGGGATACGGCTCGGCCGAGCATATCCAGGCCATCAAGCGATATGGCTTGAGCCCGATTCACCGCGTTTCGTTCTGCTCGTCGTTTGCGCAAGAATCTCTGTTCTAGGACAGGCCCGCGCGACCAGGACGCGACGTTTTGGCGACCGTAGCGGCGACGGCCACGCGACGTTTCTGCGACCGATCTGCGACATTGCGGCGAGGTTTCTGACTACCTGGGTTCATTAGGGTTCTTCCTGTCTAAGGAAAAGGAGGAACCATGGACCGCACAGCAACCGAGGCGAAGGGCAAAACCAAGAAGAAGCGCGCAAAGTCCAGGCACAACGTCCAATTGGGCAAACGGGGCGAAGATGCCGCTTCGGCCTTCTTGGAAAGAAACGGATTCGAAATCGTCGAGCGCAACTACACCTGCGAGGCAGGCGAGGCGGACATCGTCGCCGTCGACAACTGGGGCCTGCACTTCGTCGAGGTGAAGACCAGGATGAGCACGGCGAAGGGGTTTCCGGAAGAGGCGGTGACCAGGCAGAAGCGCGTGCGCTACGAGCGCATTGCCGAGCTGTTCCTGCGGGACCACGACATCACGGACACCCCGGTGACCTTCGACGTGGTGTCGATCCTGGTGATTGCCGAGGACCGCGCCTTCATCAAGCTTTTTCGCAACGTCCTGGCGACCGATTGCGTTGACCGATGAGCACCGACAAGCGGTCGATCCTGCATGGCGCCACCATCCGGGGCGTGTCCGCCATCCCCATCCAGGTGGAGACGACCATCAGCTCGGGGATGCCGGGGTTTTCCATCGTCGGCATGCCCGATGCGGCGATTCAGGAATCGAAGGAGCGCATACGCAGCGCCATCAAGGCATGCGGGTTCGTCATGCCCCAAGACAAGATCGTGGTCAACCTGGCTCCCAGCTCCATCAGGAAAACGGGCTCGGGCTTCGACCTGCCCATCGCCTTGGGCGTGCTCGCAGCCACCTCGCAGATATCCCCGGCCCTGCTCGAAAACACGATGGCGGTGGGGGAGCTCTCGATGGATGGGGCCATCAAGCCCGTACGCGGGATGCTCGCCTACCGCGTCTGCGCGCAGTCCTTCGGCCTGAACATGATATGCGCCCACAGCAACGAGCTTCACCCCGCAGGCGCCACCATCGACATCAAGACGGCCCAAAGCCTGGGTGCGTTCCACACGGGGAGCTTTTCGGCCCCGCCACGCGCTTCCCAGACCAAGCAGTGCTTTTCGCCCGACTACCGCGAGGTTTCGGGGCACGAGCACGCCAAGGAAGCGCTGTGCATAGCCGCCGCCGGGCAGCACGGCTTGTTGATGATCGGCCCGCCCGGAACCGGTAAGAGCATGCTTGCCAAGCGGCTTCCGAGCATCCTGCCCCCGCTCACGACTGAGGAGATGGCCCAGAGCGCCCAGATACATTCGATAGCAGGCGAGCCGATCGATGGCATCCTGGCGGGTATCCGTCCGTTCAGGGCGCCCCATCACAGCGCATCCCTTGCGGGGCTGTGCGGTGGCGGCAACCCCATACGCCCCGGCGAGGTCACCCTTGCGCACAACGGCGTCCTGTTTCTGGACGAACTGCCCGAGTTCTCTGCCCACACGCTGCAGTCGTTGAGACAGCCGATAGAAAGCGGTCATGTGTGCATCACGCGCGCCGACGGCAACGTGGACATGCCCTCGTCGTTCATGCTCCTGGCTGCGATGAATCCCTGTCCCTGCGGGTACTACGGCGACGCTGCCCACGAATGCACCTGTTCGCAGGCGCGGGTTGTTGCCTACCAGAACAAGATCGGCGGGCCCCTGCTTGACCGCATCGACCTGTCCGTCGACATATGGCGCACCAAGATCGACGACGTCGTGGGATCTTCGCCTGGCTCGAGCTCTGCCGACATGCGCGAACGCGTGATGGCTGCGCGCGAGTTCCGCTCCCATCGCATGCATGGCGAAGACCACGCGCGGCAAACGTCCATTCGCGATGCCTTGAATGCATGCAAGATGTCACCCGATTCCGAAGCCTACTTCAAGAGCATGGCCTCGGCCCTGGTGCTCAGCGGCAGGGCCGTGTGCTCGGTCCTGCGCGTTGCCCGCACCATCGCCGACATGCAGCAAAGCGATCGCACGACCGAAGAGCACCTGGCGCAGGCAATCGGTTACCGGGTAAGAAGCGAGGTGACGAACAGATGAACGTCAATCCCACAGAAGCGCAAGCACATGCCATCCGCAGGAAGAAGGGGTACGAATCCTACATGGGCAAGAAGCTCACTGGACCGCGCCGGGTGATCGGCAAAGACGAAGAATGCTACCCAGCCTGTTTGCTCGATCTCGAGTCTCCGCCCGATAGGCTCTACGTCATCGGCGATGTGGACGCCTTGGGCACATGCATCTCCATTGTGGGCGCACGGCGCGCCACGCCCTACGGCAAAGCATGCGCGATGCGTTTCGGCACGCTGGCGGTGCAGCGGGGCCTGACGGTCGTATCGGGAGGAGCGCTAGGGTGCGACACCCAGGCCCACATAGCGGCACTCGAAGCACATGGACGGACGGTAAGCGTGCTCGGAGGCGGGATCGACCAGCTCTATCCACGGGGCAACCGCCCGCTGTTCCAGCGCATCGTCGACGAAGGGGGGTGCGTCATCTCGGAATTCGACTGGGATTACCCGCCCGTGCCCTACACGTTCCGATCCAGGAACCGCATTATCGCAGCCTTGAGCAATGCGACGCTGATTGTCGAAGCGGGGTTGCCCAGTGGCACGTTCTCGACAGCCGACGAGGCCCTGGCGGTCGGCAGGGAAGTGCTGGTGGTCCCCGGCGCCATCTCGTCGCACCATTCGGCTGGTTCAAACCGTCTGCTTTACCAAGGAGCCACCCCGATCGTGGACGACAGCACCTTCGACGACACCGTCTCCCGCATATACGGCATGCTGCGCCAAGAGGAAGGCGCATCGGGGCAATCCTGCTCAAACGGCAAGGACCTGGTCTTAGACGCCTTGCAGGCAGAGCCCCTGCGCCTTGACGAGCTCGCGGCTGCCGTGAAGGCTCCTTCGCAGTTCGCGGGGTCTACGGAATCTTGGCTGATGGGAAGGATTGCCGAGCTGGAGGCGCGCGGGCAAGTAGCCCGTTTTCCGGATGGAAGATATGGGCCCGCTGATTTTTAGCGCTCAAGCATCGCATGGGTAAGCTATGATGCCAGCATGGGTTCGACCATACATATCATCGGTGCAGGATTGGCGGGCAGCGAGGCAGCGCTTCGCCTTGCGGCGCTTGGCCACGACGTGACGCTTGTCGAACGCAGGCCGCGCGACGACGAGCCCGTGCACAAGACCGGGCTGTGCGCCGAGCTGGTGTGCTCGAACTCCCTGAAGTCGCTCAAGTCCGAAACGGCTGCCGGCATGCTCAAGGAAGAGCTGCGCGTGCTGGGGTCGGAGCTCTTCGAGAGTGCCCTCGAACACCGCGTGGAGGCCGGGGGTGCGCTCGCGGTCGACCGCGTTGCCTTCGCGCAGGACATCACCGACCGCGTCAACGCCAACGAGCGCATCAAGCTGGTGCATGCCAACGTCGATCAGATCCAAAGCGACGGATCGCTTGCCGAAGACGGCAACGTCGTCGCACCAGCGGCCGATGCCATCGTTGTGGCAACAGGCCCTTTGACCTCCGATGGCCTCGCCCAATGGATCGCCGATGCAACTGGCAGCGACTCGCTTGCGTTCTACGATGCGGCAGCGCCCATCGTGATGGCGGACAGCATCGACAGGAACATCGCCTTCTCTCAAAACCGCTATTCCAGCGAAGAGGTGGGGGATTACCTGAACCTGCCGATGAACAAGGACGAATACGAGCATTTCATCGACGAGCTCCTGGACGCCGAACGGGTGATATCCAAGGACTTCGAATCGAAGGAGCTGTTCCAGGCGTGCCAGCCCGTCGAGGAGATTGCGCGCAAGGGCCGCGATGCGTTGCGGTTCGGCACGATGAAACCGGTGGGCCTCGAAGACCCGCGCACCGGCAAACGGCCTTGGGCTGTCGTCCAGCTGCGCGCCGAAGACGCCTGGGGCAACAGCTACAACCTGGTGGGTTTCCAGACCAACCTGAAGTTCCCCGAGCAGCAACGCGTCTTTCGCATGATTCCCGGGTTGGAGAACGCGACGTTTGCGCGCTATGGCGTGATGCACCGGAACACCTTCGTCAACGCGCCGTGCGTGCTCGATGCGCGGCTGGCGATGCGCTGCCTGGACGAAGGGCACGTGCCCGTGTTCATGGCTGGCCAGATTACCGGCACGGAAGGGTACTGCGAAGCCATTCGCTCGGGGCTGCACGCGGCGTTCGGCGTGCATGCGCTCATGGCAGGCTTTGACATCCCCGTGCCGCCCGCGGAAACGGCGTTCGGTTCGCTGCTTGCCTACGCAACGTCGAATCAGACGACCGGCTACCAGCCCAAGCACGTGAACTTCGGCGACTTCCCGCCCTTGCCGCAGCACATCAAGAACAAGTCGCAGCGCTACGCCGCGTATGCGAAGCGCGCAGAAGAGGCCCTGAGCGCGTACGCAGCCAATCTGGCTGCCGTGGGAATCGTCGAGCCGGACGCGGATAGATAACCATGGCAGGCACGCAACCGCACGACCAGGCGCAGACGGATGGCGCCGCTGTGGACCCTGCGTTCCAGGGCTACATCGACGAATTCTGCCAGGCTCTGGAAACCGAGCGCAACGCATCGGTGCACACGGTGCGCAACTACCGCAACGACCTTCTGGACTATGCACGATGGGCGCAGCGCGCAAACGTCGACCCCCTGCATCCCACGCACCGGCAGCTGCGCCGCTACCTGGCCGAGCTCGACCAGGCCCAGTACGCGCGGGCCAGCATCAACAGGCGCTTGAGCTCGCTCAAGGGCATGATGCGCTGGATGATGGTTGCCGGATACATCGACGACAACGCGGCCGACGTCCTGATGACGCTCAAGAGCGACAAGACGCTTCCGCACAGGATACCGGCGAACGACATGGTGCGCATCCTGAGCGTGTGGTCGCCGCTTGACGAGGATGGGCGCGTTCGCACCAGGACACCCGCCCAGATGAGGGATTACGCGATACTCGAGTTCCTGTACGCCTGCGGCGCGCGCGTGTCCGAAGCAGTGGGCCTGCTGTGCGTCTCGGTCGACTTCAAACAGAAGCTCGTGCGCGTGATGGGCAAGGGCAGCAAGGAGCGCATCATCCCACTGCACGACATGGCCGTACAGTCCATGCAGGCGTACCTTGACGTGGCCCGTCCGCAGCTGCTCGAGGGCAAGCCCGACACCGACTACTTCTTCGTGTCTAACCGCGGCAAGAAGATGAATCCCGACTCCATCCGCAGGATGTTCAAGGAAGCACAGGCCCTGGCTGGCATCAGCGGCTCGTACAGCCCCCACGACATGCGCCACACCTTCGCCAGCGACGTTCTGGAAGGCGGGGCGGACCTGCGCAGCGTCCAGGAGATGCTGGGCCATTCGAGCCTGTCCACGACGCAGATTTACACGCATCTGTCGCTTGGCCGCATGAAGGACGTGCACCGCAAGGCGCATCCGCGCGGATAGCGCTTTTCCCTTCTTGTTCTGTCGCACCCGCATGCCGCGTGCGGGGATATCTGCTTCATTCATGTGCTCGGCAATCGGGCATGTGGGCTCGCGCACATGAAGTAGAATTAGGGTTTGCACAAAACAGAACAAGGAGAACAGCACGCATATGGTTCAGGAATCCATCGTCATCAAGGGTGCGCGCGAGCACAATCTGAAGGGCATCGACGTCTCGATACCGCGCGACAAGCTGGTCGTCATCACCGGCCTGTCCGGTTCGGGCAAGAGCTCGCTGGCATTCGACACCATCTACGCCGAAGGACAGCGCCGCTACGTCGAGAGCCTGTCCAGCTACGCACGCATGTTCCTGGGGCATATGAGCAAGCCCGACCTTGACAGCATCGACGGCCTGTCGCCTGCCGTCTCGATTGACCAGAAGACCACGAGCAAGAACCCCCGGTCCACCGTTGGCACGGTCACCGAGATCTACGACTACCTGCGACTTCTGTTCGCCCGCACGGGTGTTCCGCACTGTCCCGAATGCGGGCGCGAGATCCGCAAGCAGACCACCGACCAGGTGGCAGACGAGATCATGGCCCTGGGCGAAGGCAAGCGCGCCTACGTGTTGGCCCCGCTGGTCGAAGGCCGCAAGGGCGAGTTCACGAAGCTGCTCGAAGACCTGCGCAAGGAAGGTTTCGCCCGTGCGCGCATCGACGGGGAAGTGAGGCGCCTGGACGACGGGGACCTGGTGCTCAACAAGAAGTACAAGCACACGATCGAGGTGGTGGTCGACCGCATCGCCATCAAGCAATCGTCGCTGTCGCGCATCGCCGAAGCCGTCGAGTCTGCCACGCGCATCGCCAACGGCAGCATGACGCTGCACATCCTCGAAGACGAGAAGGACTCCGACGGCCAGATGACCGGCACCGACCATCGGTTCAGCCTGGCGCTCGCGTGCCCCGAGCACGGCCATTCGATGGACGAGCCCCAGCCGCGCGACTTCAGCTTCAACGCCCCGTACGGCGCCTGCCCCGACTGCCTGGGCATCGGCAGCAGGGAAGAGGTAGACCCCAGCTTGGTCATCCCCGACCCCTCGTTGTCCATCAACGAAGGTGCGGTGGCCCCGTTCCCTGCAGGAAACTACTTTCCGCAGATCCTGCGTGCAGTGGCCAACCACGTGGGATACGACGGGGACACGCCCTGGGAGGACATGTCGCGCAAGGCCCAAGATGCGCTGCTCTTCGGCGTGAAGGAGCCGGTGCGCGTTGACTACGTCAACCTGGCCGGGCGCGAAAGCCACTGGAACATCGAATGGACCGGCATCTGCGACCAGGTGATGGCCAAGTACAAGGAATCCACGAGCGACCGCCAGCGCGAGAAGTACGAACGGTACTTCGCCATCGTGCCCTGCGCCACGTGCCAGGGCAAGCGCCTGAAGCCCGAGATCCTGGCCGTCACGGTGCAGGGCAAGAGCATCTACGAAGTGTGCGAGATGAGCGCCCGCGAATCGCTCGAGTTCTTCGAGAACCTCGAATTCGAGGGGTCGCAAGCCCAGATCGCCGCACCCATCGTCAAGGAGATCGCGTCCCGCCTGCGCTTCTTGGTGGACGTGGGCCTGGACTACCTGACGCTGGAGCGCGCGACGGCGACCCTGTCGGGCGGCGAGGCCCAGCGCATCAGGCTCGCCACCCAGATCGGCGCCGGACTGATGGGCGTGCTCTACATCCTGGACGAGCCGTCCATCGGCTTGCACCAGCGCGACAACGCGCGGCTGATCGAAACGCTCGTGAAGCTGCGAGACCTGGGCAACACGGTGCTCGTGGTCGAACACGACGAGGACACCATCCGAAGCGCAGACTACGTGATCGACATGGGCCCTGGCGCAGGCGAGCACGGCGGCTACGTCGTGGCCGCAGGCACGCCGCACGAACTCGAGAAGGCTTCGTCGATCACCGCCGACTACCTGAGCGGAGCGCGCACCATCCCCGTGCCCGAACAGCGCAGGAAGCCCAAGAAGGGCGCAGTCAAGATCACCGGCGTCGTGGAGAACAACCTCAAGGACATCACCGTGGAGATCCCCCTGGGCACGCTCACGCTTATCACCGGCGTGTCTGGCTCGGGCAAGAGCTCGCTTGTCACCGACACGCTGGCCCCCGCCTTGACCAACCGGGTCAACAACTCGCGGCGCCGCACGGGGCGCTACGCCAAGCTCACCGGCATGCAGGGCCTGGACAAGATCGTGACCATCGACCAGTCGCCCATCGGGCGCACGCCCCGCTCGAACCCCGCCACCTACGTGGGTCTCTGGGACGACATCCGCCAGCTGTTCGCCTCGACGCAGGAGTCCAAGGCGCGCGGCTATGCGCCGGGCAGGTTCTCGTTCAACGTCGCAGGCGGCCGCTGCGAGGCATGCAAGGGCGACGGCCAGATCAAGATCGAGATGCATTTCCTCCCCGACGTCTACGTTCCCTGCGACGAATGCGCGGGGAAGCGCTACAACCGCGAAACCCTGCAGGTCACGTACCGCGGCAAGAATGTGCACGACATCCTGGAGATGACCGTCGAGGAGGCTTTGACGTTCTTCTCGAGCATCCCGGCGCTCAAGCGCAAACTGCAGACGCTGTACGACGTGGGCCTGGGCTACATCAGGCTCGGACAGCCCGCCACGACTCTGTCGGGCGGCGAAGCGCAGCGCGTGAAGCTGGCAAGCGAACTGCAGCGCAGGCAGACGGGTCGCACCTTCTACATCCTGGACGAGCCTACCACGGGCCTGCATTTCGAAGACGTGCGCCAGCTGCTCGAGGTGCTGCAGCGCCTGGTGGACGCAGGCAACACGGTGCTGGTGATCGAGCACAACCTGGATGTGATCAAGAGCGCCGACCACATCATCGACCTGGGTCCCGAAGGCGGCGATTTGGGCGGCCAGATAGTCGCACAGGGCACGCCCGAGGACGTCGCGGCCTGCGATGACAGCCACACCGGCCAGTTCCTGCGCAAGATGCTTCCCTAAAGACCTCGCACACCTCTTGATACCAAGAGCGGGGGCTCATATGAGCCCCCGCTTGCCTGTGCCTTGAACCGTCCTGTCGACGGCAGCGCCCAAGACCTGCTACACGATGCCCTGTGCGATCATCGCGTTGGCGATCTTGTTGAAGCCGGCGATGTTGGCGCCCAGCACGAAGTTGCCCTCGAAGCCGGCCTCCTTTGCTGCATCGTCGGCCGCATGGTAGATGTTCTTCATGATGCCCTGCAGCTTCGAGTCCACCTCTTCGAACGTCCAGGACAGGCGCTCGGAGTTCTGGCTCATCTCCAGGCCGCTGGTGGCAACGCCGCCCGCGTTGGCCGCCTTGCCGGGGATGAACACCAGGCCGTTGCCCTGAAGGTATTCGGTGGCCTCCAGCGTGGTGGGCATGTTGGCACCTTCGGCAACCAGCTTGCAGCCGTTGGACACCAGGTTCTTGGCGTCTTCGATGCCCAGCTCGTTCTGCGTGGCGCAGGGCAGGGCGATGTCGCACGGAATCTGCCACACGCCGCGGCCCTCGTGGTACTCGGCGCCGGAAACGCGCTCGGCGTACTCGCTGATGCGGGCGCGCTCGACTTCCTTGATCTGCTTGATCGTGTCGATGTCGATGCCGTTCTTGTCGTAGATCCAGCCGGTGGAGTCGGACATCGTCACCACCGTGGCGCCCAGTTCCTGGGCCTTCTTAGCGGCATAGGTTGCCACGTTGCCCGAACCGGAGATGCACACGGTCTTGCCTTCGAAAGAATCGTTGTTGCAGCGCAGGTGCTCGTCGACGATGTAGACCACGCCGAAGCCGGTCGCCTCGGTGCGGGCGAGCGAGCCGCCGTAGGACAGACCCTTGCCGGTGAGCACGCCGGTCCATTCGTTGCGGATGCGCTTGTACTGGCCGAACATGTAGCCGATCTCACGCGCGCCCGTGCCGATGTCGCCCGCGGGAACGTCGGTGTCGGCGCCCACGTGCTTGCACAGCTCGGTCATGAAACTCTGGCAGAAGCGCATGACCTCCATGTCGGACTTGCCCTTCGGATCGAAGTCGCAACCGCCCTTGCCGCCGCCCATGGGCAGCGTGGTCAGGCTGTTCTTGAAGATCTGCTCAAAGCCCAGGAACTTGAGCAT
>CACXFZ010000122.1 GCA_902767025.1 uncultured Coriobacteriaceae bacterium | reverse complement strand
TGTGCGTTTGGCATGTAATCACCTCCTTCTTGCTTTGGCTCGGGTTCCGCTTCCTTGCAGGAAGTGGGTCGCGCCTCGCAAGAAGAACGACCCCCGCTCATGACAGCAGGGGTCGCAAACCACGTCTTGTTTGACAACCACCTCGGCGGGCCGCTTGAAGCGATTAAACCTTTCGGTGCCGGCTGTCTTAGGCAGCGGAACGATCTTTCGTTGTGTGCCACGCGTTGCGCAGCCGTGCTATTGTGCCAGATTCCCGCACCGCGCGCAAGCGAAGCACACAGAGTGACCAAAGACGGCATGCACCCTGGCCCTGCCATGAAGGCGCGGCAAGACCCGAGGCAACCCTTAACCGGCTTGCGGAGTACGGCTGACTTCGGGAGAGACCTCGTCGCCGCCGGGCATGGCGTAGACCTGGCGCATGGCGGCGAGCATGCCGTCGCGCTGTTCGGGCAGGTGGCCCTTGATGGTGTACTGGCCCATCACCGTCGAGTCCACGAAGGTGCAGTCGTCCAGCCGCAGCCCCGCCACCATGTTGAACACCTCGACCAGCCGCTGGTTGAACGTGCAGGGCGTGAACCGGCCGTCTCTGACCATCTCGGCCAGTGGCGTGCCCTTCCATACCAGCATACCGGTGATCCAGACGCGCTTGGGCTGCGCGGAGTTCAGAAACATCACCGATTCGCGCACGTGGTCGTCGGAAAGCGCCACACCGCCCGCGCCCGCCATCATCGTGAACGAGAAGTCCAGGCCGATGCGGTGCAGGCGCTCGCACGCGCGCAAGGCGGACGGGACCGCGATGCCCTTGTCCATCAGGTCGAGCACGCGCTGGCTGCCCGACTCCAAGCCGACGTGCAGTTCCACCAGCCCGCGCTCTTTAAGCTCGCCCAGTTCGGCATCGGTCTTGCGCATCACGTCGTCGAAGCGCGCGTACATGGCCACCTGGTTCACCTGGGGCAGCCAGTAGTCGATGGCGTCGAAGATGCCCCGCAGGTGCTCCTGCGGCAAGGACAGCGGGTTCTCGCCCAACAGGAACACCCGCGTCTTGCCTTCGGAAATGCTCGCGAGCATCTGCGCCTTCGCCTCGACCTCTGCCAGCGAGAACACATGGTAGGGGTCGTTGGCGAAGTCGCAGAACTTGCACCGGTGCCACGAGCAGCCCAGCTGCACTTCCAGCGGCGCCGACTCCTCTTCCCAGATGGGAAGGTAGATCTCGTCGCGCGAGAACAGGTACACCTGCTTGAACGCCTGCTCTTCGGGCATGCATCCTCCTCTACGCTCGACAGGCCGCAACGCCAGCCGCGCTAGTTGCCCGAGCCGCCCGACTGCCCTGCATCGGAATCAGACGAACTGCCCGAGTCCTGCCCGTTCGAAGAGCTTGAGGACTGCGCGTCGCTTGACGTGGAACGCAGCACCGAGCTGCCCCCGTCGCCTTCGATTTCCTGCACGGCGCTCGTCGGCGTGCTCTCGACGTAGCGCAGCGTGATGTAGTCGCCCTGCGCGTAGCCCACGATTTCGATCAGGCCCGGCAGCGGGCAGTCGAAGATGTGGTCGTCGTCCTCCAGCGTCAGGTAGATGTGCGAGTTGCCGTCGATGACCGCCTGGGCCATGTTCTTGATGATGCCGGATGCTTCGTCCAGAGCGGAATCGGCGCCCTGAGACGCGATGCCGTTGGTGGCGAGCAGCGACTTGTAGCTCTTCTGCGTTTCGGCCACCGTGTCGCCCACGGCCACGTTCTGGTAGCGCTGGATGTCGAGCATGGCGAACTTCTTCACCAGGCCGGCACCGTCCTTGAGCGCCATGAAGTACGTGGGCTGCCCGTTGATGTTGAGCAGCAGCGGGAACGTGGCGCTGTAGCGCAGGTTCTGCACCTGGCCTTCGGCGCTGCTCATCGCGGAATCCTCGGTGGCGCCCGCCACGCTGTAGTAGTGCGCTTCGGCGGTGCGCTGGTTCACCAGCACGAACCCGACGATGGCGTTGTCGGCCGTGGCGCTGGTCACGCCGGTGTAGACCCACACGTCGTCGTCCTTGGCGATGTAGTTGTAGCCCAGCTCGCCGGACTGGCCCGGCGTGGTCTGCACCACGCCCTGCTGGCCCAGCCAACTGTTCAGCCAGCCGTTGTGCAGGCTGCCGTACCAGTTGTACTGCTGGATGAGCAGGTCGCTCGGGTAGGCGCGGTCGACCCATTGGGGCACCTCGTCGATGGCCACGTCCTGGCACTCGCCGGTGCTCGCGTTGCACAGCACCACACGCGATATCGTCTCACCGCCGAACAGGCCGATCGTGCGGGTCTGCACGGGGCACACCCACCAGGGGTTGCCTTCCTCGTCGATCTCGAAGCTCTTCTGCTCGAACATGTAGAACGGGTAGTGCAGCTGCACGTGACGGTCGATGTTGCGGAACAGCGGGTCGCTGTCGGAGTAGTAGATGGGCTTCTCGAGCCGCACCACCTGCGCGTTCTGGCTGGGCATGTCCACGACCACGTAGGCCGGAATGCCCGTGTTGTAGTTGTAGAACCACTTGAACACGTCGGCGTAGTTCAGCGGGCTCACGCGCACCGGGCGGTTCTGGTAGTTGATCTGCGAGTACAGCGG
>CACXFZ010000121.1 GCA_902767025.1 uncultured Coriobacteriaceae bacterium | reverse complement strand
GACTGCATCCACGTGATGGGCGAGAACACGCAGCTGTCGCGCGTGACCCTGGTGGAAGGCGACGCCGTGTGCGCCTACATCCACATGGGTGGCAAGATCGGCGTGCTGGTCGACTTCGCCGTCGAGGGCATCGACCCGACCGCGGACGCATTCGTCGCCTATGGCCGCGACGTGGCCATGCAGGTCGCCGCAATGGCTCCCGTGGCCGCCAACCGCGACAACGTGCCGGCCGACGTGGTGTCGCACGAAGTCGAGATCTACAAGGCGCAGGCAGCCGAGTCCGGCAAGCCCGCCGAGATCCAGGAGAAGATGGCCCAGGGCCGTCTGGAGAAGTTCTACAAGGAGAACTGCCTGACCGAGCAGGAGTTCGTCAAGGACCCCGAGACCACCATCAAGGGCTACACCGAGAAGGTCGCCAAGGAACTGGGTGGCTCGATCCAGGTCAAGGACTTCACGCGCTTCGCGCTGGGCGAGTAGCAGACAGCTCCCCGAACGCAAACAGCGAACAGCAGCGCCCCGGCAAAATGCCGGGGCGTTTTTTCGTACCCGGAGACCTTTCGGATGAGCTTGGGTGGCGAGTGGAGGCGACGGCGGGGACGTGGCAGGCGATAATGGCGTGGCTTCCGCGCGACGATCACGCGACGGCTGCGCGACATTCCCGCGACCCGAACGCGACGCCCACGCGACGATCCGGCGACCGCATGCGCGACGCCCACGCGACGATCCTGCGACCGCACGCGCGACGCCCACGCGACATTCTTGCGACGAATCTGACGAGCGCCAGGCGACCGTGGCGCGACATCGCTGTGCCATGCTCTTTGGCAACGGACGGAAAGGAGCAGGCAGGTGAAGCGCAAGGCAACGGCAGTGCTGGCAGTGGTGTGCGGTCTTGTGTGCGCGGCATCGGTATATGCGTACATGCACTCCGTGCAGGCCGATGCCCTTGCTGCACGCAACGACGCGCTGAGCAAGTACGGTGGAGACAGCGTCGAAGCATGCATCGCCACAGCCGACATCATGCCCGGCGAAGAACTCGGCCCTGCCAACACCGCAATGCGCTCATGGCTCGTCGAGCTCCTTCCGTCCGACGCCGTGCTTTCCGCTACCGACGTGCGCGGCGAGCGCGCAGGTTCCCTCATCGTGGCGGGAGAGGTGGTTTCGGCCAAGCGCCTGGAGGGCGAGGCCCAGGGTGTGAACGTGCCGATGGGGCTGCAGGCGGTGAGCGTGGACCTGGGGGCCGCGCAGGCCATCGCCGAGCTGTTGAAGCCGACCTCGATCGTGGACGTGTACGCATCGGGGGCCAGCACCACCACGCTGATAGCGCAGAACACGCTGGTTGCAGCGGTGGAGCCCACGGCGTCGGGGGCGCGGCGCGTCACGCTTGCAGTGGCACCCGAGCACGTGCAGGAGATCATCTCCGCGGCGCAGCAGTCGAGCATTTACCTGTCCATGCCGGCGCGCGGGGAATCTGCTTTGCCAGATGCGCCCGACAAGGCGCCGGATGAACTGCCGGACACAGACAGCACGAAGGAGAACGACCATGCCTAACATCATCTTATGCGCTGATTCCGAAAGCGTGCGGCATCCCGAACTGTTGGGGCTGGCGGGCGAATCGCTCGCATCGCAGCCGTGGCTCGAAGTGCTCAGCGGTGCCGAAGAGGCCCGCAGCAAGGCACGGGCGAGCTCGGCGGGTGTCGAAGTATGGGTATCCGGCAGCGACGATATCGATGCGATCAACCTCGCCGCTGCAATCAAAGGAGACAGGGACGAGGCTGTCGTGAGGCTGCTCGCGTTCCAAGGAACCGGATCGCTGTACAGCCGCGCCCAAGCAGCGGGTATCGACGAGGTGCTCGACAAGAGGGCGTTCCTGAAGCGCTACCACGAGTCGAAGGGCCATGATGCGCGCACCGTTCCCAACCCCTTGCTTTCTTCAGGCTGCGCGCAACCGCCGCTGCCGGATCGGCTGGAACCCAAGGCGCAGAAGACGCATCCGCGGTTCAGCCCCACCGTCCATTCCCCGGCAACCCGTGCGACCGCGCGGGGGTTCCTGCTCACGATCGTGGGGGCGGGTGGCGGCACGGGCAAGAGCAGCCTGGCAGTGCTCGCCGCCTGCCTGGCCCAGGAAAGCGGGCTGTCCACGGTGCTCGTGGACGCAGATCTGCAATTCGGGGACCTGCGCTACCTCGCGGGCATGGACAACGCGGTTCGCCTGGACCAGGTGGTGGAGGCCCCTGCGCGGATAGACTCCCTATCGCCCCAGGACGCCATGCCTGCGCTCATCGCCGCCCCCGACAGAATCGAGCAGAGCGAGGCGGTGTCGAGCCAGGTTCCCCATCTGGTTCAACAGCTGCGCGAGCGGTTCGAATGCGTGGTGGTGAGCACGGGTGCGGCCTGGGACGAATCGCATGTGAAGCTGATCGAGGACGCCAGCACCGCACTGTTCGTGATAGACCAACGGCCGTCGTCGGTACGAGCATGCCGGCGCGCCCTTGCCCTGTGCTCACGCTGCGGTATCGCCACGCAAGACTTCGCGTTCGCGCTCAACCGTTGCTCGCGCCAGGCGCTGTTCTCGTCGATCGACGTGTCCTGCGCGCTGCAGGGCGTGCATGTGAGCGAGATGTCCGACGGCGGGCGGGAAGTGGAGGAGCTGCTGGGTGCGGGGCTGCCGCACGACCTGCTCGCTTCGAAGAACGCATACGCGAACAGCGTGCGCTCGTTGATGCAGAACATGCTGCCCGCGCCGACAGCCAAGGCCCCGGCCTTGCCGTCCATACCGTCGAGCAGGATGCGCAAGCGCTTGGCGCTGCGCAGGAAGAAGGCAGCATGTCTCTGATGAGCAGGGTTGCCCAGACGGGCACGGCGCATGCCGTCGGCGAGGACTCGCACGCCGTCAAGCTGGCGGAGTTGAAGCGCCGGATGGGAAGCGAGCTGTCTCCCGACGAGCTCGCGCGCATCATGGCGATGAATCCCGTGCGGGCCGAAAACGAGGTGCGCACGGCATGCGAGAAGGTGTTGGATGCCGACCCGTGGTTCGCCCACGATCGCGAAGAGCGGGAGCTGTTGGTGAACCTGGCGGTTGACGGCATCTTCGGGCTGGGAGCGCTCGAGCCCCTGCTGGCCGACGGAGAGGTCACCGAGATCATGGTGAACCCGGGCAGCGCCGTGTTCGTGGAGCGCAACGGCATCCTGCAGCCGGCCGCCGTGCCCGTGGGCGACGGCGACGCGGTTCGCGCGCTGGTCGACCGCATCTTGGGGCCGCTGGGGCGCCGCATCGACGAGTCCATGCCGATGGTTGATGCGCGCCTGTCATCGGGCCATCGCGTTAACGCCGTGATACCGCCCGTCTCTCCCGACGGGCCCGCCGTCACGGTGAGGAAGTTTCGCGACAAGGTGTTCACGCTCGACGAGATGTGCGCAGCCGGCTCGTTCGACGGGCGCATGGCCGCCTTTCTGCGGCTGTGCATCGAGTCGCGGCTGAACCTGGCGGTGTCGGGGGCGACGGGTAGCGGCAAGACGACGCTGCTGAACACGCTGTCGTGCCAGATCCCCTCCGACGAGCGCATCGTGACCATCGAGGACTCGGCAGAACTGCGCTTCGCGCATCATCCCAACATCGTGCGATTGGAGGCGCGTTTGGCAAGCGCCGAAGGGACGGGGGAGGTCACCATCCGCGACCTGGTGCGCAACTCGCTGCGCATGCGGCCCGATCGCATCATCGTCGGCGAGGTCAGGGATGCGGCGGCACTGGACATGCTGCAGGCCATGAACACGGGCCACGACGGCTCGCTGACCACGCTGCACGCGAACTCCGAGCGCGATGCCGTTCTCAGGCTCGTGACCATGGTGCGCTTCGCCGCCGATCTGCCTGTGGACGTCATCGAGGCGCAGGTCGCCACGGCGATAGACATCGTCGTGCAGACGGCCCGTGCGCGCAGCGGCATGCGCTACGTGTCGGGCGTTTCCGAGTTGTCCTTCGATCGTGAAGCGCGCTGCTGCGTTGTGCGTCCCCTGTTCGTGCGCGAGCAGGACTGCGATGCGGGCACGTGGGTGGACAGGCCCTGCTGCCTGGTAGAGGCGGGCCGCGCAGGGCGAATCGACCAGAGCGAGGTGGACCGATGGCTCAGCCGCACGTTCTCGCATTGATGGCGCTGGGCGCCGCGTTCGCAGGAAGCTGCGCGCTTGCGCTCGTCGTCGCGCAGGCCCTGTCGTCGCGCCTGCGGGCGCGCCAGGTGCAGAGTCAGGCGGGCCTGGGCAATGTGTTCGTGCAGCTGATGCGCAACGGCATCCCCGTGTTGAATCCCCTTGCCGATGCGGTCTTGGGTATCAGGTACGTGCAGGAGCCTTGCTCGCTGATGGCGCAGCTGATGCGCGAGCGGGTTGCCGGCGTGTCGCCGCGCTCGGTATGCACGCTGTGCCTGGCAACGTGCGTGCTGATCGTGGCGGCAGGCACACTGGCAGGCTCGTTCGTGGCGGGCGTACTGTGCGCCGGCGCGGGCATGGCGTTCGCATCTGCGCGCGTGACGGCACTGTCGAACAAGCGCGTCGAGCGCATGACCGAAGAGTTGCCCAACGCACTTAACAGCATGGGGGCGTGCTTCCATGCCGGGTTCACTCTCCTCCAAACCTTCGAACAGCTTGCGAGCGAAGTCGACGGCCCCTTGGCCGGCTGCTTTGCGCGGGCACGCGATGCGCTGCGCACAGGGGCGACGACGCAGCAGGCGCTTGCCGAGCTGCAGGGCGATGCCGCCCCACGCGAGCTGGCGTTCGTGTCCGTTGCACTGCGCGTGCAGCATGCGTCGGGCGGCAGCATGCAGCACGTGCTGGCCGCTGCTGCCGACGCGCTTTCCGACGAACTCGAGCTCAAGCGCTCGATTCGCGTCCAAACCGCCCAGGCGCGCCTGTCTTCGAAAGTGGTCGTGGGCGTGACCCTGGGGTTGGTGGCCGTGCTCTCGTTGGCGACGAAGGGTTTTCTGGACCCGTTCTTCCAAAGCCCGCTGGGGTTGGCGTTGCTGGCGTGCGCTGTATGCATGCAGGTGGGCGGCATCGTGATGGTGCGCCGGCTGCTGCGTGTGGGAGGGGAGTAGCAGGGCATGGGAATCCCCGGTCAGGTCATTGCTGCAACGGCGTTTGCGGCAGGAGCATGCGGCTGGCTGGCAGCCTCTGCGGCCCTGGCCCAGCGCAAGCGCACCCGGCGCATACGCGCGTGCATCGTGTCGCCGGACGCCGACCAGGTTGTCCGAGGCACCACGTTGCCGCTGGTGCTGCACTGGGCGCGCACTGCAGCCAGCCGTTCGGGCAAGGACAAAGGGGCACGCCAGGCGGCTGTGCTGCCCGCTGCCTTTGCCCAGCGGTTCGAGGCGAAGATCCGCATGGCGGGGCTCGACCACGAGATAACCGTGGCGGGCCTGTCGCATGCTCTGCTGTGCACCGCTGCGTTTCTTGCCCTTGCCGGCCTGGTTCTGGGTGCGGCCTTCTCCGTTCCTGCGATGGTGGCGGGGTCGGTGGCCGGGTGCTGTGCCGCGCCATTGTGGGCAACCCGTGCGCTGGACCAGGTGGCACGTGCGCGCAGCCGCGCGCTGGACGCCCACTTATCCGAGGCGATCGAGGTCATGTGCCTGGGGTTGCGCGCGGGCCTGTCGTTCGACCGGGCGCTTGAGCTGTACTGCTCGTCGTTTTCCAGCGTTTTGTCTGCGGAGCTGCTGCGCGCGATGCGCGCCTGGCAGGCAGGTATCGCCACGCGCGAAAAGGCCCTGCAGAACCTGGCGTCTTCGTACGACTCCCATGTGCTCAAGCGGATGGTCGATGGGGTGGTGCGCTCGATGCGGTTCGGCACTCCGCTCGCTGACACGCTCGAGTCCCTGGCGGCGGAAGCGCGCCATGCCCACAAGGCCGCCGTGCAAGAGCAGGTGATGAAGGCGCCCGTGAAGATGATGCTGCCCATCGGATTGCTCATCCTCCCATCGATGCTGTTGCTGGTGATGGGCCCGATCCTGCTCGACTTGATGGGTGGGCTGTAGAACACGTCATGCGCCGCCACTGCGCACGAAGTGGCATGCGAAGGAAAGGAGCCGTCATGAAAAGGCTATGCGAACGAATGGGGCGGCGTGCCCAGGCGATGAGGGCCGCGATGCACGCGAAGCTCGTGCAGACCAAAGGGCAGGGAACCACCGAATACGCCATCCTGGTGGGCGTGCTGGTGGTGATCGCCATCCTGGCCATCACGCTGTTCCGCCCGAAGATCCAGGAACTGTGGGACGCCATCGCCACCGGCATCAACGGGTTGTGAGCGCGATGCGTGCGTGCGGGCGTTGCATGGGGAGGCTTTGGCGCGTTGTGCCGACGGGCACGGGCGGGCAGGCGAGCGTGGAGTTCGCCCTGGTGTTCGCCGCGTTCCTGGGCATCGTGATCGCCCTGGGCGCCTTGGTCCACTTCGTGGAGGCGGGCGCGCTGGTCGGCCATGCCCTGCAAACGGCGTCGCACCACATGGCTACCGACGATGCGGGAGCATGGGGCGATGTGCTGGCCTACTAGTCGCACGACGCGGCGCCGGGCGCAAGCCGGCCAAGCCGTCGTGGAGGCGGCGGTAGGCGTTCCCGTGCTTTTCGTGCTCCTGCTGTTGCTGCTGCAGCCGGGGATCATCCTCTACGACCGGATGGTCATGTCGGCGGCCGCGGCGGAAGGGTGCCGCCTGCTCGCGACGCGCAGCGACGACGCCGGCATGGACGATGCGTACTGCATCGAGCTCGTCAAACGGCATTTGGGCGCCATCCCGCCCCATCGGCTGTTCCACGTGCACGAGCCATCCTGCTCGTGGGACATAGCCGTGCAGGGCGGCGAGGACGAAGGCAGCACCCGCGTGAGCATCGAAAACAAGGTCAAGCTCCTGCCGATAATCGACGCGGCTGCGGTCTTGGCGGGGCTTGCCGATGCGCAGGGCTGCCTGACCATCCAGGTCGGCTTCGAGCAGCAAACGCAACCGGATTGGACGGACAACGGATGAGGAAGGTGGAAACGGTGGGTTCTGGAAGCGGCACACGACGGGCGTTTTTCGTCTCGGACGGCGGGTTCTCCACGGCCGGCATAGCCTTGGCGTTGCTGCTGTCGCTGTCGCTGGTGTTCAGTGCGGCGCAGGTGTACCGCGTGCAATCCGCGTGCGCGGACGTGCAGCACGTGGCCGACGCTGCCGCCCTGGCCGCCCAGAACCAGGTCGCCGCGTTCTACACGGTGGCGACCACCTGCGATGCGGTGGTGCTGTCGCTGTCGCTGACGGGCGTGGCATGCACGGGCGTGGGCGTCGTGGCACTGTGCGTGCCGGCTGCGCAAGGCGCAGGCGAGAAGCTGATCGAGGCAGGCAAGCGCATCTTCGAGGCGCGCGACACGTTCTCGGAGCAGGTGACGCGCGGCCTGGGCAACCTGCAGAAGCTGCTGCCCGTGATCGCCGCCGCGCAGGCGGCCGCCACCGCGTCTGCCAACGGCAACAACACGGTAGGTTACGTGGGCCTGGCCATGCTCGTGCCCTTCGAGGGCGCCCCGCTGAACGTGCCGGTGCTCGAGTGTCAGGACGAAACGCTTGCCGAAGTCGAGGCCCAGGCTCCTGG
>CACXFZ010000120.1 GCA_902767025.1 uncultured Coriobacteriaceae bacterium | reverse complement strand
TCGTGCCAAAACGGGCCTCGGTTCCCGTTCTGCCCTGATCGCTGGTCAATTATTGCAGGTAGAGCAAATGGGTCGGACTACCTGCCCCAGCACCTGTCCCATGGCCAGTACTTGCTGCAACGGGCAAGCTGGTAGCCTGGCTGCACGGCCAAAGAACAACGAGGAAAGGAGTGGGCCAGATGGAGCAGACATTGAAACGCAGCAGCGCGCAGGTGCATTTCGGCAGCACGGCGTACGCGGACACGGTCCCCGACGGCCCCACCGCCTCGAACGGGCCGGTGTACCTGGAGGGCCGCCTGGTGCTGTCGCTGTCCTTCCAGGGCGCCTCGCCGATAAACCTGGACCTGATAGCCGACGACGACATCGTGCTGGAGAACTACCGCCTGTGGGACGACGCGGCAAACGCGTGGCACGCCCCCGACCTTGCCGTGCTGCGCTTCGAGCACGCCGACGTCGTGATGCGGTTGGAGCCCACCCCCATGCCGGTGTGGGCCGGGGCGCTCGACACCCACAAGCGCGTGGTGCCCGTGCCCGATTTGGACGGCTCGGGGCTTGAGGCCAACAGCCGGGTCGACCTGCGATGGAAGCGCGTGTAGGCCGCGCGTGCGGCAACGCGCAACAACGATGAACGTGAGAACTAGTCCTGGGCCAGCACCAGAGAAAGCACGGTGAACGCCCAGGCCGAGAAGCGCTCGGGGTGGGCGGCAAGCTCGGCTGCAAGGTCCTGCTCGCTCACCCAGCGCACGTCCCCCACCTCCGACGGGTCGGGATCGGGCGTGCCGACGCATTCCCCCACCAGCACGTGGTCGTACTCGTATTCGCACAACCCGTTGTCGAACTCGGCGCGGTAGATGAACCCTGCGATCTCGCGCAGGTCGCGCGCCTGGCATCCCAGCTCCTCGGGAACGCGGCGGTAGGCCGCATCCAGCACCTGCTCGCCCGCACGCGGATGCGAACAGCAGGAGTTCGCCCACAGGCCCGACGAGTGGTACTTGCCCTGCGCCCGCTGCGCAAGCAGGATCTGGCGGCCCTGCCCGTCTTCGCGGCGCAGGACAACGGAAAACGCCCGGTGCAGCAGGCCCTGCGTGTGCGCCTGCTCCTTGGTGGCCTGCCCGATTTCCTCGTCGCGCCCATCTACCAGGATCAGCAGGTCGTTGACGGCGGCGTCGTTCGCGAACAGCTCGTTCATCCGCGCCCCCTATTCGGAGCCCAGCGCGCGGTAGGCCTCGCACACGTCGGCCACGTCGCCCGCCATGCGCTGCTCGCCCTTTTCGATCCACAGCGCCTTGTTGCACAGCGTCTCTACCTGGTCGATGCTGTGCGACACGAACAGCAGCGTGGTGCCGGCGTCGTTGACCATCGCGTTGATGCGGTCCTCGCACTTCTTCTGGAACAGGAAGTCGCCCACCGACAGCGCCTCGTCCACGATCAGGATGTCGGGCGTGGTGGCCGTCGCGATCGAAAACGCGATGCGCGCCACCATGCCGCTGGAGTAGTTCTTCAACGGCATGTCGATGAAGTCCCCTATTTCGGCGAAGGCCACGATGTCGTCGAACATCTCGTCGATGAACTCGCGGCTGTAGCCCAGAAGCGACCCGTTCAGGTAGATGTTCTCGCGCGCGGTGAGCTCGGCGTCGAAACCCGCGCCCAGCTCGATCAGCGGGGCGATGGTGCCGCGCACCGTGCATGTGCCGCGCGAAGGCTCGAGCACGCCGGCGATGATCTTCAGCAGCGTGGACTTGCCCGATCCGTTCGTGCCCACGATGCCGTACTGGTCGCCCTTGTTGATGGTGATGTTGATATCCTGCAGCGCCGTGAACTCGCGGAAGAACAGCTCGCGGCGCAGGATCTTGATGAAGTACTCCTTCAGGTTGGTCAGCTGCTCGTTGGCGATGTTGAACACCATGCCCACGTGGTCGACGGTGATCACCGGCTCGCCGCGGGCGATGGTGCCGCCTTCGATCACGCCGTCCACGTGCCCGGTCGCCGCCAGGATAGCGTCTTCCAGTTCCTTCTGCTCGATGCTTGGAGAATCAGCCACGCCACACCGCCTACACGTACAGGATGAACTTGCGCTCGAGCTTGCGGAACACGAAGATGCCCACCAGCAGCGTGATCAGCGCCATGCCCAAGCAGATGAGGTTTTCGTTCAGCGACGGCATGATGTTCCACATGGCGATGTCGCGGAAGTACGTGACGTAGTGGTACATCGGGTTGAACTCCATGGCCACCTTCATCCAGTCGGCGAGCATGCTCACCGGGTAGAACAGCGGCGTGGCGTAGGTCCATGCCGTGATGACCACGCCCCACAGGTACACCGTGTCGCGGAAGAACACGGCGATCGAAGACAGGATCAGACCCAGCCCCAGGCAGAAGATGACCACGTACACCAGAAGCAGCGGCATGAACAGCAGCAGCGGCGAGGGCAGGATCTGGAAGTACACCAGCACGCACACCACCGCGATCAGCGAGATGGCGAAGTTCACCAGCTCGAACAGCACCTTCTCGAGCGGGAAGATGATCTTTTCCACGCGCACCTTCTTGATCAGCGGCGCCGCCTCGATGATCGACATCATCGCCGAGGTGGTGGAGTTCGCCATCATCGTGAACAGGATGTTTCCCAAGATCAGGTACAGCGGGAAGTTCTCGATGTCGAACTTGAACATGTAGCTGAACACGGCGGTGAGCACGATCATCATCAGCAACGGGTTGAGCACGCTCCACAGCACGCCCAGCACGCTGCGGCGGTACTTGAGTTTGAAGTCCTTGCTCACCAGCGTGCGCAGGATGAACAGGTTGTGTTTCAGCGATTTGCTCTGTGCAACTTCTTTGGCCATGGCAGTTCGAAGTCTATGCCCTTTCTTTCCCGCGCGTCGGCTGCCGCGCCCGGACTAGCCGCGTCCCCGAATCTTCTGGTACGTGGTGCGGATGGCATCATTTTCCCACAACGTGTCCACGACCTTGTTGTTCTTCAACTTGTCCATACCCCGCGACGCACGCGCATGCAGCGTGTTGCCGCCGTCTTGCATGCTGGCGGGCTTGGCTATGCGCGCCGGGTCGAACGAACGGCGGCGCGCCGTGTCCACCGCCGGGTACTGGGCCGCGCAGTCCTCCCACAGCCCCTGGTCGATCTGGCGCAGGAACATGTCGAAGTCGGCCGCCCGTGCCAGGCCGCGCTCGCGGTCGGGGTCCCACACCAGCGACAGCAGGTAGTGCGATTGCAGCAGATGGCGCCTGAAGAGGCTGCGCATGTAGCCGTCCTGCCCGTCGGTGAGCGTGGGCCGGTGCTGCGCGTAGTACTCGAGCATGCGCCGGATCACGCGGTCGTGATGGTCGTAGCGGTTCGTGAACGTGGACGGGTTGATGCTCTGGTCGGCGTTGCCCACCGCATAGCGGTACACCGGCTCGGGTGTGAACACCACGCTGTAGGTGTAGGGGATCGGGTAGAGCAGGTATTCCACATCCACGTAGAAGGTGTGCTCTTGCAGCTTGAACTGCGCCCGGCGCAGCAGCGCGGTCTTCCACATGGCGCTGGCCATCGTGAAGTACTCCATCGAGAAGTCCTCGGCCGCCAGCTGGTAGGTCTCCCAGTAGTTGGCGGGGCCTTCCTTCTCCCACGCAACCGTGTGGCCGTCGTCGAAGTACACCTGGTAGTAGTTGGTGGAAACCAAATCGGCCGCCACCCCCTTGTCCAGGATGCCGTTCACGAGCTCGTCCATGCTCTTGGAGTCGACCCAGTCGTCGCTGTCGATGACGCGGAAGTACGTGCCTTCGGCCACCTCGAGCGCGGCGTTGATCGTGGAGCCGTGCCCGCCGTTTTCCTTGTCGATCACGCGCACGATGCCGGGATAGCGCTGCTCGTAGGCGCGCGCGATGTCGATGGTGGCGTCCTTCGAGCCGTCGTTGACCACGATGACTTCCAGCAGCGGCGCCGTCTTGCACGATACCAGCGAGAACAGGCAGCGGTCCAGGTAGCACTCCACGTTGTACGACGGCACGCAGATCGAGATGAGCTTGCCCCGCTCGTCCGCGCGCTCCTGCGCCTCGGCGTCGAGCGCGGGCCACGTCGCGCGGTCGAAGGGTTGCGGCCCGGCCAGCAGGTCGTCCAAGATGTCGTCGAAGCCGGCCGCCACGTTCACCGCGTCGTAGGCCTCGCGGTCGGAGCGCTCCACAGCCGGCGCGATCGCGCCCTCGGCGATGCCGACGAGCGTGCGCGCCAGGGCCGCGATGTCGTGCGGGTCGACGCACACGCCTCCGGTGCGCGCGATGATCTGCTCGGCGGGCGAGCCGGTGCCGGTGATTCCCAGGATGGGCCGGTCGGTGCCCAGGTAGTCGGCGATCTTGCCCGCGAAGAACACGCTGCCGCCCGTGTCGGCCAGCGAGTCGAACCACGCGTCCACGTGCACGAGCCAGTCAGCCTGCTCCATGCGCACCAGACTGGTCAGGTAGTCCACGCTTTCCTCGACCACCACCACGTCGTGGAGCTGGTAGTTGTAGATGAGGTTGCGCGTCTGCTCGGCGATGTGCCCGATGCAGCGCACGCGGATGCCGTCCAGCTTGCGCGGATCGGTCTTCTGGATGTGGCGCAGTGCCATCACCAGCCCGTCGAGCGAGCGGTGCTTGTCGGTATGGCCCAGGAACACGAACTCGGTCACGTGCTCGTCGCGCGCGCGGTCCTCGAGGTGCCCCGCGGTCGCCTGGCGCGCCTGCTCGACGAGCTCGGTGTCGTAGGAATGGGGCACGGCGAACACGCGCCTGCGCTGCCGCGAGCCCAGGATGTAGCTGCTCAGCGTGTCGTGCGGCGTGATCAGGACGTCCGAGCCGTTCACCGCCAGGTCCTCCCACTGCTTGTACGAGCGCAGCAGGTTCGACACGTCATCGTCGAGCGTTTCGATGCCGAAGCCCACCATCGTGGCGGTGATCAGGTCCCACTTCTGGGTGTCGTCGTAGGCGGGGTTGTCCAGCACCAGGTCCTTGAGCATGTAGGGGCTGCGCGCCACCGGGTCGGCCAGCGAGGCAACCCACTTCACTTCGGGGTGCGCCTTCTTCACCGCGTCGCCCACCAGCACGCTTTCGGGCGGCATCGTGCGCGTCATGATGACGTCGTAGGGCTCGCGCGCATGGTTTTCCTCGAACGCCTTGATGGCCTGCTCGACCCATTCCTGCACGTCGTCGGTCTTGATGGGGATGCGCGTGACGTTGTCCGCGTTCATCGGCAGCTCGTGCTTGTACCCCCATTGGTCGCTTGCGGCCGAGCACACGTCGTAGGCGTTGCGCGAATTGCGCAGCAGCTTGTAGGTGACGATGCCCTCGGACGACGTTTCGGGCGGGAAGAACCAGCTCGCTACAAACACCCTCATGCGAAATACTCCTTCAACAGTGCCACGATGCGCTCGGATGCATGGCCATCGCCATAGGGGTTGATGGCCTCCGCCATGCGCTCGTAGGTTTCCTTGTCGGTAAGAATCGTGTCCACGACGTCCACGATCGAGTCGGTCTGCACGCCCGCCACCACGGCCGTGCCCGCTTCCACGGCCTCGGGCCGTTCGGTTTCAGTGCGCAGCACCACCACGGGTTTGCCCAGGTGAGGGGCCTCTTCCTGCAGGCCGCCCGAGTCGGTGAGCACCAGCACCGAGCGCGCCATCGCGTTGTGCATGTCCTGCACGTCCACCGGGTCGCACAGGGTCACCTGCGGGTTGTCCTGCAGCTTCGGGAACACCGTGTTGCGCACCGCCGGGTTCAGGTGCACGGGATAGACCACGCGCAGGTCGGGGTGGCGGCGGCACAGCTCGTTGACCGCGTCGCAGATGTGCTCCATCGGCGCACCCAGGTTCTCGCGGCGATGCGCCGTCATCAGGATCGTGGGCTGGCCGAAATCGTGCGCCGCCAGCGCAGGGCTGACGAACTCGTAGCTGTCGTAGGTGGTGTACTGGAACGCGTCGATGACGGTGTTGCCCGTCACGTGCACGCCCTGCTCCACGCCCTCGCGCTCCAGCGCCGCGCGGTTCGTTTCCGTGGGCGCGAAATGGTAGGTGGAAAGCGCCGAGATGAGCTTGCGGTTCATCTCCTCGGGGAAGGGCGAATAGATGTTGTAGGTGCGCAGGCCCGCCTCCACGTGGCCCACCGGGATCTGGTGGTAGAACGAGGCCAGGGCCGCGGCCATGCTGGTGGTGGTGTCGCCGTGGACCAGCACCACGTCGGGCTTCTCGGCCTCGAGCACCGCGCCCATGTTCTCGACCACCGCCGTGGTGATGAGCTCCAACGTCTGCTGTGGGCGCATGATGTTCAGGTCGTGGTCGGGGACGACGCGGAAGATCTCGAGCACCTGGTCGAGCATTTCGCGGTGCTGCCCGGTGACGCATACCTTCGTTTCGATGGCGTCGTCGCGTTGCAACGCCAAAACCAGCGGGCACATCTTGATCGCCTCGGGGCGCGTGCCGAATACTACCAGTGCTTTCATCGCATCTTCCATGTCCAGGGCGCAAGGCCCGCTTCATCCAACCAACCTCTAAGTGTACTTGACGCGCTGCCTTGGCGTTGCGCGCATCCGTCGAGAATGCCGAAAAACCGCAGCAGGGCCGGCATGCCTGGGAAACCCGGGTGCAAACGTCCCGGGAAAGGCAGCCGCAACCAGGTGCAAGCCTAGGGCAGGCGCTCCTTCACCCACGAGGCCACGTTGCCCACAGCCTGGGGCAGGTCGAACGAGGGCAGCGACGGTCGCTTCACGTTGCCGGCGAGCATCACGATCAGTGCGATTTCGCGGTTGACCGTGTGCGGGCGGCTCAGCATCCCCTGCACCTTGCCGGCGCACGCCTGCGCGCACCCCCTGAAGTAGGCGGGGTCGTTGTAGAAGCGCTCGATCACGTCGGCGTACTGCGCGGCGTCCTCCACGTCGCACAGGATGCCCTGGTCGTCGGGTAGGAAGGTCTGCGCGGCAGGGATCTTCGAGCTCACCACGGCCAGGCCCGACATGGCCGCTTCGCACATAGACACGCCCTGCGAATCGTAGCGCGTGGCGAACAGGGCCACACCGTGGTCCATGTGGGCCAGCGCGATTTCGCGGCGTGTTAAGAAGCGGTTGTGCAGGCGCACGTTGTCGAAGCCGCGCACGGGTTCCACCAGCTTGTCGAACAGCTCGCCGGTGCCGTAGATGTCGAACTCGAGCTCGTCGAAGCACGGGCGCTTGCTCAGCTCCACGATGACGGCCACGTCGATGTCGATCGCGTAGGTGTTCAGGTTGTCGAACTTGCGCACCACCATGATGCGGCGGCGCATGTCGTCGCTTTTCAGGCGCGTGGGGAATTCCTGCTCGTCCACCAGGTTGGGGATCGTGTAGGCGCGCTCGAACTCGACGCCGATGAGCTCTTCGGCGCGTTTCTGCTGCGCTTCGGTGATGAACACCCACGACACGTTGGGCATGGCGTTGTAGCGGCGGATGATTTCGTCGCGCTGCTTAAAGTCGGCCACCTGCTCGTCGGTGAGCTCGATCGGGTCGTCGAAGTAGGGCGATGCGAACTTCGCCCAATCCCAGTACTGCGTTTCGGGGTTGTGCGACCACAGCACGATGGGCACGTCGCCCAAGTTCGCGGCGTCGAGCGCGGCGGCGAACTTCGGGTCGAAGAAGTGCACGAGCACGGCCTTGTACCCCTTGCGCTGCAGCACGCCCGGCAGGTCTTCGATGGGCATGCGCAGCACGGGCACGTCCTCGAACTCGTAGGAGCAGTAGGCGTGGTAGTCGTAGGTGCTGATGACGTCGCAGGCGATGTTCGCCTGGCGGTAGGCCTTCACGCGCGCATGCACGAAGGCGCACAGGTACTTGTTTTCCGGCGTGGGGTAGTTGGGCACGAGCACGGCGACGCTGCCGGTCAGGCACTCGTCCACCAGGTTGGCCTTCGCTTCGGGTTGCACGGGTTTCGCGAACAGCTCGAGCAGCACCATCGTCGAATGCGCGGGCACGCGCAGGACAACCGCGTAGTCGCCCGGCTCGTCGATGTCCACCAGGGCCTTCGACCACACGGTGACCTCGCCCTTCACGGCGTTGAAGTGGTCCACCACGTAGAGCATGCCGGGGTTTCCCTGCGTGCAGTAGCCGCGGCTGGACACCTCGTAGACGCCTGGTTGGGCCAGGGCGGGCACCTCCAGGCGCAGCTCCACCGGCTCGTCGGTGGTGTTGGCGGCGCGCAGGCCCCCGTTGCTCACGAAGGTTTCCAGGCCCTGCGCGAACGTGTGCCAGCCGCCCACGTCGCACGCCAGGTTGGCGGGCTGGGCATCGGCTGCTGCCTGCACGTCCTGCTCGTTGATGGTGTCGGGGTTAGAGCCACTCATTGCACTTCTCCAATGCCGATTTGATCGTGTCCTGCATGTCGTAGTAACGGTACTCGCCCAGACGGCCGCCGAAGCGCACCTTCCCTTCCGCCTGCGCAAGCTCGAAGTACTGGGCGTAGCGCGCCTTGTTGGCTTCGTCTTCCATCGGGTAGAACGGCTCGATGCCGGGCTGCCAGTCCTGGGGGTACTCGCGCGAGATCACCGTGGTCGGCTGCGTGCCGAACTCGAAGTGCTTGTGCTCGATGATGCGCGTGTAGGGCGTTTCGGCGTCGGTGTAGTTCACCACGGCCACGCCCTGGTAGTTGTCGGTGTCCAGGCGCTCGTGCTCGAAGCGCAGGCTGCGGTACTCGAGCGGCCCGAAGCGGTAGCCGTAGAACGAGTCGATCGTGCCCGTGTAGACCACCAGGTCGGCCATCGCGTCGAAGGCCTCCTTGTCGTCCAGGTAGTCGGTGGACGTGCGCACGTCCGCGCGGGCGAGCATCTGCTCCATGATGCGCGTGTACCCGCCCATCGGAATGCCCTGGTAGCGGTCGTTGAAGTAGTTGTTGTCGAAGATGAACCGCAGCGGGATGCGGCGCATCACCGACGGCGGCAGCTCGGTGCAGGGCTTGCCCCATTGCTTTTCGGTGTAGCCCTTCACCAGCTTCTCGTAGATGTCGCGCCCCACCAGCGACAGGATGTGCTCTTCCAGGTTCGCCGGGTCGTCGCAGGGCACGCGCTGGCTTTCGATGACTTCCTTGGCCTGCGCGGGAGTGACGATGTTCCACATGCGCGCGAACGTGTTCATGTTGAAGGGCATGTTGTACAGCTCGCCCTTGAAGTTGGCCACCGGCGAGTTCACGAAGTTGTTGAACTCGCAGAACTGCTCGAGGTACTCCCAGATGGCGCGGTCGTTGGTGCGGAAGATGTGCGCGCCGTACGTGTGAACGTTGATGCCGTCGATGCATTCCGTGTAGCAGTTGCCGCCGATGTGGTCGCGCGCTTCCAGCACCAGCACCGACTTGCCGCGTTGAGCCGCCTCGTGGGCCACGATGGAGCCGAACAGGCCGCTTCCCACTACCAGCACATCATATTGAGCCATGGGGTTGTTGTCCTTCCTGATTGCGATTTTCTTCGCACAGCACATTATACAGATGGCACAGGTGGCTCATTTGCACGGGGCGATGAACCACTCAGGGAAAATCCTGGCCGTTCTGCCATGAAATCATACGGTATGCACGCGTTTCGCCGTTTCCCCGCGTGCACAGCGTGCGTTTTCGTGGCAGCCGCGTCCAGATGGCGTGCACAGCGTGTGTTTTCGTGGCAGAACGGGCCCGAATTCATGTTCGGACCCTACGGAGCCGAACCGCCTGCCCGCGACTCGAAGTGCACTGTCGGATATACTAGATGCTCTTTCACGATGATGGAGGGCACCATGAAACGCTTCCGAACTGCCACACCATATGCCATCCTCGTCGCGCTTGCCGCATGCGCCTGCATGCTGTTCGCGCTGGT
>CACXFZ010000119.1 GCA_902767025.1 uncultured Coriobacteriaceae bacterium | reverse complement strand
GTTCGACGAGCCCACGCCTGCCACGGTCGAGCGCAAGCGCGACTTCCTGCTGCGCAACCATATCGCCATGTGGGACGTGCTCGCGTCATGCTCGGTGACGGGCGCCAGCGACGCCAGCATCACCGACGAGGTCCCCAACGACTTCTCGCAGATCTTCGACGCGGCCCCCATTCGCACGGTGCTCTGCGCCGGCGGCACGGCTGCGCGCCTGTACCGCAGGCATTGCCAGGAGGCGTGCGGCATGCCATGCGTGGCGATGCCGTCCACCAGCCCCGCCAACGCGGCGGCAAGCATGCAGGACCTGGTGGGGAAGTGGCAGATCGTGCGCGACGGCGTCACGCTCCAGGAGCGGCCGGTGCTCGACGTGCCCGACGTGGTCGCTCTCGAGCAGGCGATAGCCAAACAGGGTACCCCGCTCGCCGAGCTGATGGACCGTGCGGGCACCCATCTGGCCCATCGCGTGCACGTGCACGACCCGCAGGCGCGCGTGGTGGTGCTCGCGGGAAGCGGCAACAACGGCGGCGACGGCTGGGTGGCGGCGCGCATGCTGGGGCAGTGGGGCCATCGGGTGGTCCTGGTCATGGCCAAGCCCGCCGAGCAGATCGAGGCCCAGCCGGCACGCGATGCGGCCGTGCTCGCGCAGGACGCGTTCGAGCGCTTGGGCGTGCAGCTTTCCGTGGCGCCTGCGCGCGAGGAGCTGGACGACCTGCTGCGCGACGCCGACGTCGTGGTGGATGCCATCCTGGGAACGGGGTTCGCCCACGACACGGTGCGTCCTCCGTACGACGCCTGGGTCGAAGCGGCGTGTGCGGCTCGCTCGTCGGGAGCCTACATGGTGGCAGCCGATTGCCCCAGCGGCCTGTCGGCCCAAACCGGCAAGGCGGCCGACCCCTGCATCCACGCCGACGAGACCGTCACGATGATCGTGTCCAAGCCGGGCCTGCATACCGGCCAGGGTCCCCGCCTGAGCGGCACCGTGCGCATCGCCCCCCTCTGCGACATCGCCGGCATCGCCTTGTAACGGGGTTTGAACAGGGGCCCGACCCCTGTTCGAGAACACGTCCAAAGAGCCGTCCCCTCGCACAGGCGGTATCCGTCCTAGAATACCGTCCTGGTATCGATTACAATTGACAACGACGTAAAAGCTGCAAGGGAACGTATCGGCACGAAAGGTTCCAGTCCATGGACATGCCTGGTTGGATGCCCATCACCATATATGCCATCATCCTGATGGGCTTTTTGGGCATATACTCCTGGCGTCATGTCGAAGAGGGCGTCGAACGCAAGCCCTTCGCCATCCTGGTGTTTCTCACCGCATTCATGCTGTTCAACGACTTCGTGTCGCGCTGCTACATCTACGAGGGCTTCCCCCATTGGCTGGTCGTGCTCACCACCTACATCAACTTTGCGGTGCTTCCCGCCATTGGCGTCCAGTGGTACCAATACGTGCGCAGCGTCATCACGGCCGAAGAGCGTCGCAGCGCGCGCATCATCGACTACGTGGTGAACGTGATAGCCGCCATCGGCATGCTTGCCCTCGTGCTCACCCCCTTCGCCGGCCTGGTGTTCTCGTTCGATGCGCAAGGCGTCTACCATCGGGGCTCCTTGTTCTTTTTCCCTGCCGGCTCTGCGTTTCTCTGCATCATAATCGCCGAGGTCTTCCTGCTCTTGCGCGTGCGCTCGCTGGGGCCGCGCGTGTTGGGCACGCTGCTTGCGTTCCCCGTTCCTCCGCTGGTGGGCGGCATCGTGGCCATGTTCGCCTACGGTGTTCCGTGGATGCCGCTGGGCGTATCCCTTTCGATGGTGGTCCTGTTCGCCAATGTGCAAACGGTGGGCTTGGGCCGCGATTACCTTACCGGCGTGTACAACCGCAGGCGGCTGGAGGAATTCATCCAAGACCGCATCAACAGCGCCCAGGCGGGCAGGGATTTTGCCGGCATGATGGTGGACGTGGACGATTTCAAGGCCATCAACGACACCTACGGACACGCCGTGGGCGACCTGGCCCTGGCTGACGCAGCGCGCCTGATCCGCAGCACGGTGCGCGCGGGCGACGTCGTGGGCCGATACGGCGGCGACGAGTTCATGGTGCTGCTCGACGTGGACAGCGTCGAAGAGCTCGATTCCATCGTCAAGCGCATGGAAGAAGCCGAAGAGCGCTTCAACCTGGACGAAAACAGCTACGTGCTTGGCTTGAGCAAGGGCTATGCGATGTACGATTGCGACAAGTTCCCGACGGTGAAGGACTTCGAAGACCACCTGGACAAGCTGATGTACGCCGACAAACAGCGCCGCAAGGTTGCCGATGGCCACACGCCGACAGACAGGCACGCCAACGAGGGGTAGAATCCCAGGCGAAGCGCTTGGCGCATTACGTTTGCAGAGAAAGGACGATCATGGCAGCTGACATGAACCTCGATCAGGCCCAGACGGCCATCGACGGCGGCCTGGCCAAGGCCAAGGAATACCTGGACGACCCCGCGAAGATGGACGAGCTGTTGGCGCAGCTGCAGGAAAAGGTCAAGGACCTGCCTGCAACCGTCGGCAGCGCCTTCGCGAGCATCCCCACGATGGTCGAGATGGTTAAAGGCTATCTGACCCAGGAGTACACCGAGGTGTCCCCGAAGGTCGTCGTGGCCCTGGTGAGCTCGTTTCTGTACCTGGTGAAGGGCAAGGACATCATCCCCGACAACATCCCCATCATCGGCCTGGTCGACGATTTGGCCGTGGTCACGGTGGCGCTGAAACTGTGCGAGCCCGAGCTCGAGGCCTTCAAGGCGTGGCGCGATTCGCCGGACCGCGCGCTTCAGGAGCCCGCATCCGGCATCGTCGAGGCGTAAAGGTGGCGGCGGTGAAACCATCGGAGAGGTTCTACGCCGTCGGCATGCCCGTGTGGCAGGCCTGCTTCGACCACCCGTTCGTCGCCGGCATCGGCAACGGCACGCTCGAGGTCGAGAAGTTCCGCTACTACATGATCCAGGACCACAAGTACCTGATGCAGTACGCGAAGGTGTTCGCGCTGGGCGTGGTGAAGGCCGTCGACGAGGGCGACATGCGCACGTTCGGCGGGTTGATCCAGGCCACGCTCGACACGGAAAACGCCGTGCACCAGGCCTACCTGGCCGAGCTGGGCGTCACGCGCGAGTCCATCGAGTCCGCGCCCATGGCGCTGAACAACAAGTCCTACACCGACTACATGATCGCGCAGGCGTCCAAGGGCGGCATGCCCGAGATCGTCGTGTCGGTGCTGGCATGCTCGTGGAGCTACAAGGTCATCGGCGATTACCTGGAAACGCTGCCCGGCTTCGCGAGCCATCCGTTCTACGAGCGGTGGGTGCGCATGTACACCAGCGAAGGCTACCGCGCGGCCAACGACCAGATGATCGAGCTGGTGGACAAGTACTGCACCGGGCTGCCCGAAGAGCACCTGCAGCGCCTGGACCAGGTGCTGCTCGATTGCAGCCACTACGAATACCAGTTCTGGGACATGGCCTGGTCGTGCGGCCAGTCCTACACCACGGTTTTCTAGCGGTCCTGCAACGCAACCGCAACGCAAAAGGCCCCGGAGCTCCGGGGCCTTTCCGCTGCCTGATGCTTGCGTGCTACGCCGGCTGGCCGCCGCCCTGCGCGGGAGGCATGCCGCCCTGGCCGCCCATCATGCCCTGGTCCGGCATCATGCC
>CACXFZ010000118.1 GCA_902767025.1 uncultured Coriobacteriaceae bacterium | reverse complement strand
CTGGCCTGCATCTGGCACGACTTCCGGCCCTACTACCCCACCGCCACCATCCGCAGCCGCGAGCTGGGCATGTACCGGCAGAACTACTGCGGTTGCCTGTACTCGAAGGCCGAGGCGGACCAGGAGCGCGAGGAGCGCAGGGCGCGCAAGGAGGCGCAACGCGTCGAACGCGAGCAGCGCGAAGCAAAGCTGCGGCAGGAAAAGGCCGCGCGCCAGGCAGCATACGATGCCAAGCAGGCGCAGAAACGCCGCATGAGAGACGACGCCCGAGCAGCGATGAGGGCCGAGATGGGCACTGCCGCACGGGAAGCACCCGCGGCCGACTTGCGCACGGCCGATTTCGACTACGCATTGCCCGAGGAGCGCATCGCCCAGGAACCCTGGCCGGTGCGCGACGAGTGCAAGATGCTGGTGGTCGACCGCGCAAGCGGCGCGATGGACGACCGGATCTTTCGCGACATCCTGGACTACATCCGCCCTGGCGATGTGCTCGTCGCCAACGAAACGCGCGTGATGCCGGCACGGCTGATCGGCGCCAAGCGCGCCACCGGCGGCGTGGCGGAGGTGTTCCTGCTGCGCGAGGTGCTGGGGCGCGAAGAGCACACGGCGCACAGCGCGCTGTGGGAGGTGCTCGTGCGCCCGGGCAAGCGGCTGAAACCCGGCGCCATCGTCGACTTCGGAACCGACCCCCAAAACCCGGTGCTCAGCGCCGAGATCGTGGACTTCGCCCACGACGGCAAGGGCGAGCGCGTGGCACGGCTGACCACGCCGCTGCCGTCGCTGGACGAGGCGTTCCATCGCGTGGGCAAGATGCCACTGCCGCCCTACATCAAGGGTTACGCCGGCGACGACGAGATGTACCAGACGGTGTACAGCACCCACGAGAACTCGGCGGCCGCGCCCACGGCCGGGCTGCACTTCACGCCCGAGCTGATCGAGGCCGTGCGGGCAAAGGGCGCGGCATGGGAAACCGTCGAGCTGCAGGTGGGCATCGACACCTTCCGCATCGTGGAGGAGGAGCGCCCCGCCGACCACGACATGCACACGGAAACCTACACGGTTCCGCAGCGCGTGGTGGACGCATGCAACAGCGCACACGAGCAAGGGGGACGCGTCATCGCCGTGGGCACCACCAGCGTGCGCAGCCTGGAGAGCGCCTGGGATGCGCAGGCGAACGAGCTGCGGGCCCGCACGAACGCGTCGACGTCGCTGTTCCTGCTCCCCGGCAGCACCTTCCATGTGGTGGACGGCCTGGTCACGAACTTCCACGTGCCCCGCTCCACGCTGATGATGCTGGTGAGCGCCTTCAGCTCGCGCGACATCGTCATGAGCGCCTACCAGCACGCCCTGGACAACAACTACCGTTTCCTGAGCTTCGGCGACGCGATGCTTTTCCTTCCGCCGTTCTAGACGAACGGCGGCATGCTCGACGCTGCGAGTGCTTCAGTCACCCCGCCTTCACCCTTGTTTTCCGCACATTGCGTACAGAGTGCGCTCGGCGGAAAGGCGGGCGAATTCGGGGCACCTGGAGCCCTCTCGCTGACTCTGATGGACCTGTGGGTTTCAGCGCAACGATCCCCGCCGGGCTTGGGGCTGCGGCTCGTCCGTATGCGGCTTTCCCTGGCTCTTCGACCACCTGCAGGATTCCGCTGCCGACATGCTGGGCGAACTCAGCTGACGCTTCGACCACCTATGTATCGAGGCATCGGGGCCGGCATGAACAAGCCCCCGTCGCGAGGGGCGGGGGCTTGGCTTGATCGGATGTGCGGGGTCGGTTAGACGCGCTTGACGAAACGGCCGTCGCGGGTGTCGACCTGCACGACTTCGCCGACGTTGATGTACATCGGAACCTGCACGGTCGCGCCCGTCTCCAGAACGGCCGGCTTGGTGCCACCCTGAACGGTGTCGCCCTTGAAGCCGGGGTCGGTCTCGGTGATCTCGAGCTCGACGAACATCTGCGGCTCGACGCTGATGAGCTCTTCGCCCGCGTAGTTCAGCGTGGCCTCGTCATTTTCCTTGAGCCACTGCGAGATCTCGCCCACGACGTCGGCGGCGACGCTCATCTGCTCGTAGGTGTTGTTGTCCATGAAGTAGTAGTCGGTGCCGTCGTTGTACAGGTACTGCATCTTCTTCGACTCCAGGCGCACCGAGTCGAACTTGGTGCCGCTGTTGAAGGTGTACTCGACCTGACGGCCGGTGCGCACGTCGCGCAGCTTGGTACGCACGAATGCGCCGCCCTTGCCGGGCTTGACATGCTGGAATTCTACGATGGTCCACAGCTTGTCGTTGTATTCGATGCAAATGCCGTTCTTGAAATCTGCCGTAGAGATAGCCATTGTTCGATCCTCCTGGTTGGTTGCAACCGCACCAGTATAGACCACTTCACAATCAAGCACGCCCCAGGCTTGCAGAAACCTTCACACTTCCCATGCGACGCAGATCTTCCCTTCAATCCCCTTGCCTTTAGGGCAGGCCCGAAAGGGCCGCCGATCGGCCCTCCCCAGCAGGTCCGCAAGAGGCGGAGAGCCGTAGATGGCCGACGTTCATCGAGAGGGCCCCAGGTGCCCCGAATTCGCCCGCCTTTCCACCGAGCGCACTTTGGTGCGCGACGCGCGAAAAACAAGGGCGAGGGCGGGGTGTCTGGAGCACTCGCAGCGTCGGCCTGGCTGCCGTTCGTCAGAACGGCAGGACAACCATGTCGTGCGGGATGGTGCTGAAGGGACGATAGCCGTCGTCGGTGATGACGCCGCAGTCTTCCAGGCGCATGCCGAACTCGCCTTCCAGGTAGATGCCCGGCTCCACGGTGACCACGTTGCCCGCGCACAGGGGCTGGTCGTTGCGCGGGGCAAGCACCGGGTCCTCGTGCACCTCGCACCCCACCCCATGGCCCAAGCCATGGCCCATCTTGCCGGCGAAGCCGCCGTCGGCCAGGATGCGCTCTGCCAGCTCGTGCGCCTGCCTGCCCGTCACGCCCGGCTTCAGCATCGCCTGCACTTGCTCGTTGGCCTGGCGCAGCACGTCGTAAGCCGCGCGCATGCGCTCGTCGGGCTCGCCTAGAAACACCATGCGCGTCACGTCGCTGCAGTACCCGTTCGCAACCACGCCGAAATCCATGACCATGCACTGCCCCGCTTCCAGGAGCACGTCGCCCGGCTGCGCATGCGGGTTGGCGCCGTTGGCACCCGTGGCCACGATGGAGGGAAACGCCAAGCCCTCGGCACCATGGGCCAGCATGAAGGTGTCCAGCTCGAGCTGCACCTGGCGCTCGGTCATGCCGGGGCGGATGAAGCCCACGATGTGCTCGAAAGCCGCGTCGGCGATGGATTGCGCCGCCTGCAGCCTGCGCACCTCTTCGTCGTCCTTGACCGTGCGCAGACCCAGCACCACGTCGGTGGTCTCCACCAGCTCGATGGCGCGCGCAGCATCCTTGGCCTCGCCTTCGAGCTTGCGAAACTCGCCCAGCTCGATCGTGTCCTCGATGCCCACGCGCACAGGGCGGTCGATCCCGCCGAAGCGCCCATCGTTGCACACGTGCTCGACCAGCCACGCAGCATGCGTCTTGGGCCTTCCCTGCCCGTCGCGCGCAGCGTCCACGACCACCGTCGTCTCCCGGGCAGCGCCCGTGGCAGCAGACGCGTAGCGCGAATCGGTGTGCAGCACGCAGGGGCCCACGGCAGGCACTGCCAGGGCATGTGCGCGCTCTGCATCGAAGACATGCTCGAAGCCGGTAAGCCACGCGATGTTCGACGTGTCTCGGATGCACAGCACGTCCAGGCCCTGCTGCGCCAACGCGTCTTTCACCCGGGCTGCACGCGCTTCGTGCACCGTGCCCGCGCTCATGCCTGCTCCTTGCTGCGCGCCCAGGCATCCAAGTGCTCGAGCACCACGTCGTCGGCGACGGGACGCACCTCCCACGAACCGATGTCGGTGGGAAGCACGAAGAGGATCTGGCCGTCGTGGGCCTTCTTGTCGCCATGCATGCAATCGAGCAGTTCCCGGGGCGGAACCGAAAACGGCAGCGGTTCCAACCCCAGCTTGTCCAGCAGTTCGTCTTGGGCCTGCACGAATTCCAGGGAGGCCCCCGCAACCGCGGCGCTCAGCCGTGCGGCGAACCGCATGCCTTCGGCAACCGCCTCCCCGTGCGAGCAGGTGCCGTAGCCCGTGCACGCCTCGAGCGCATGGCCCAGCGTGTGTCCCAGGTTCAGGCACGCCCGCACGTCCTGCGTCTCTTCCTCGTCGCGTGCCACCACGTCGGCCTTGAACACCACACAGCGCGTGATGGCCTCGCGCACCGCATCGTCGTCATGGGCGCGCAGCTGCGCGGACGCCCCATCGAGCCAGAAGAAGAACTCGTCGGAATCGAGCACGGCGGTCTTGGCCACCTCCGCCCAGCCGCAGGTCCACTCGCGCTCGGGCAGGGTGGCAAGCGTCGCCGTGTCAGCGCACACGTACGCCGGCTGCTTGAACGCCCCCACCAGGTTCTTGCCCGCCGGCAGGTTCACGCCGGTCTTGCCACCCACGGACGCGTCGACCATCGCCAACAGCGATGTGGGCACATGGATGCATGCCACGCCGCGCAGGTAGGCCGCGGCTGCGAACCCCGCCAGATCGCTTGCCACGCCGCCGCCCAGCGACACGATGCAGCACGACCGGTCCAGCTTCTTGGATGCAAGCGCCTGCCAGATTTCCGCGAGCACCGCAAGCGACTTGCTGTCCTCGCCTGCCGGCACCGTGATCTCGGTAACGGACAGGCCCTCCTGGTTCAACGCCTCTTTCGCGCGCGCGCCGTAGAGCGGCGCCACGTTCGCGTCGCCGATCACCGCCACATGCGAGCATGACGGCAGCAGTTCGCGCACCTTGCGCCCCAAGCCATCGAGCACGCGCGGGCCGATGCGCACATCGTAGGAGCGCTGGTCCGGCAGGTTCACGACTACCCTGGTCGCCGACATAGCACACCTTCCTTCAGCAGCAGGTCACGCACTTCCGACGCAACCTCGTTGGGGCTCTTGCCCGTGGTGTCCACGGTGGCATCGGCCACCATCTCGTACAAAGGCGCGCGGCGGGTGTTCACCGTGCGCACCGAATCCATCGTTTCGAAGAAGGGCCGTGTTGCGTGGTTCGAGATGCGGCTGGCGCTTTCGTCGGCCGACACGAACATGTGCACGCAGAACCCGGTGTCCTTGATGATGGCGCGAGACCGCTCCCCTTCGATCAGTCCGCCGCCGCACGAGATGAACAGGGGCTCGCCGGCAGCGAACTGCTCGAGCTTGCCGGCCTCGAGCTCACGGAACTCCTCTTCGGTCATCTGCGCGAACAGCTGCTTGATCGTGGCACCCGTCTCCCGCT
Organism: uncultured Coriobacteriaceae bacterium; assembly: GCA_902767025.1. Classification (GTDB taxonomy): domain Bacteria; phylum Actinomycetota; class Coriobacteriia; order Coriobacteriales; family Eggerthellaceae; genus CACXMZ01. The sequence continues at coordinate 6,924 of CACXFZ010000118.1, read as the reverse complement.
CGATCGAGCGGTCGATATCGGCGGACGCCAGCCCGAGCATGCGGGCGAGCTTGCGCGTGAGCGTGGTCTTGCCGGCCCCCATGAACCCGACGAAATACACGGGCATGCGCAGCTCGTACGTCGCGCGCGGTGCCTCATCGCGGCTCTGTGGGAAAAGGCTTGACATCGTGTCTGGCCCCCTAGCGCGACTGCGTGCGCAGTCGTTTGCGGTAGGATTCCAAGGAAGACAAGATGTCGGCCATGTTGTCGCTGCCGAACTTGCGCAGGTAGGCGTCGGCCAGCACGAACGCGACTTCGGATTCCGCCACGACGGCAGCCGCGGGGACCGCGCAGACGTCGCTGCGCTCGGTGGATGCGCTCACAGGCTCCATCGTGTCGATGTTGACGGTGCCAAGCGGGCTTTGCAGCGTGGGGATGGGCTTCATGGCCGCCGTGACGATCAGCGGCATGCCCGTGGTCATCCCGCCCTCCAGGCCGCCCGCGTTGTTGCTGGCCCGGCTGAATCCGCGCCGCTTGCTTTGCGTGATCGGGTCGTGCACGGCAGAGCCCTGCATGCCTGCGGTGGCGAACCCGCGTCCGATCTCCACGCCCTTGATGGCAGGGATGCTGAACAAGGCGGCGCCCAGGCGGCTGCTCAGGCGGTTGCGCCCGCTGTCGAAATCGCCCAATCCGGGCACCAGGCCCGTGGCCACCACGCGGAATTCCCCACCCAGGCTCTCGCCCTGCACGCGGGCCACGTCGATCATGCGGCACATGTGCTCGCTGGCCTCGGGATCGGGACAGCGCACCTCGGACATCTCGATGTCGAGCGGCTTGTAGTCGGGGGCGGCCACCATGGGGTCGTCTTCGACGAAGGCGGCCGTTCCGATGCGCGTGACGTAGCTGAACACCTCCACGCCCACGGCAGCCAGAAACTCGCGCGCGATGCCCGCAGCCGCCACGCGGGCGGCGGTTTCGCGTGCACTCGCCCGCTCCAAGACGTTGCGGCAATCGTCGGTGTTGTTCTTGAGCGCGCCAACCAGGTCGGCATGGCCCGGACGCGGCGTGACCTCGCGCTGCAGGTCCTCGGGCGCTTCGCCGAAGGCCGCCATGCGCTCGGACCAGTTCGCCCAGTCCCTGTTGGCAACCTGCAGGGTAACCGGGCTTCCCAGCGTGACGCCGAAGCGCACGCCCGACACCACGGAAACCACGTCCGACTCGATGTCCTGGCGCCCGCCGCGGCCGTAGCCCGACTGGCGTCGCTTCAAATCGGCATTGATCTGCGTTTCGGAAACGGACAGGCCGGCAGGCACGCCGCTTACGATGGCCGTGAGACAGGGCCCATGGCTTTCACCTGCGGTAACGTAGTGCATGCCTCATCTCCTCGCAGGGGACATCCGCCTCCTGCAGCCGTTTGCGTTCATCCTCGGTTCGATTCTAGCACGGCACCCCGAGCGCCTTGGCAGCCACCGCGAACATATCATCGAGCAGCTGGGCGCCCTGTTCGCTGCGCACTTCGTCGGTGCCCGCGCCTCCCATGCACAGCACCGACACGGCCTCCGCCGCGCAAAACGCGGTCGTGCCCCGCCCGTCGAGCACCGTCACGCCGGCATCGCGCGCCGCACTGGCAAGCGCGCTTTCCGCCAGCGAGCATCCTGCATGGTAGACCAGGATCTGGTCGCCCAGCACCTGCGGTGGAACGCCCGGCTCGGTGGCGAAGGGAGTCTCGCCCGCTGCGAAGATGTAGTCGGCGCCCGAAAGCGCCTGCGTGGACGTGGCGTAGCTGCCGAACAGGTACTTCGGCTGCTCGTAGGCCTCCTTGAACGAGCGGTGCAGATGGTCGGAGGGCTGCAGGTCCAGCCCTTCGTAGGCGATGCGCCTATAGCGTGCCAGGAACAACTCGAGCTCGGACTTGCTCTGTTTGGGGGTCTCGCCCACCAGCACGATGCGCTCGGCACCGGCGACGGCGCATGCGTGCACGAGCGCACAGGCCCGCGGCCCGGTTCCGCACACGGCCACGTTGGCGCCGCCCAGCCTGCGCTGCGTGTGCTCCACGTGGGCAATGGCCGCCGAGCCGAACAGGTTCACCGCAATGGTGACGCCGTTCTTGCGAAACAGCAGGTCGGCCCCGCCGCTGAGTTTCACCGATGCGGCGCGGATGTCGGCCGACGCCTTCACCAGGTCCTGCAGCGGGCCGTCGAGCATGCAGGCGTCCCACGACCCGTCGGTGAGCACCCCGTGCGCGTCGGCGCGCGATGTCAGCGAGACGGCCTGCGCCTCCCAACCGCAATCGTAGGCGTCGAACAGGTCCGCGCACGCCTGCGTCAGCGGCTGCGCGTTGAAATCGGACACCACCGTCAGCGTGCTCATGCCTGGCCCCCTTCGCAAGCCGAGGGCGCGCAGGAAGCATCGGCAGCGCACTCGGCAGAACACAGGCCCTCGGGCAGTCGCTCGCCCAGCACCATGCGCTCGAAGTCGCGCATCAGCGCGGTGGACATCACGTCCTTTTCGGCCAGGGGGCACACCAGGTACGCCTTCATCCCCAGCATGTGGGCGCCCACCACGTCGGTGGCGATCTGGTCGCCGATGACAACGGTGCTCGCGCTTCGCGCCCCCACCTTGCCGCGCGCCACGATGAACGAGTGCGGCAGCGGCTTGCACGCCTTGGCCACCACGGGCAGGTCGAGTTCGCCGGCGATCCGGTAGGGCGTCTGATGCCAGTTGTTCGACAGCAGGCACACCTGCACGCCCGCGGCGCGCACCTGGCCCAGCCATTGCTTCACGTCGCGTGGCACGTCGTGCGTTTCGCGCGAAAGCAGCGTGTTGTCCATGTCGATGAGCGCATGGGTGAAGCCGGCCTCCACCAGGTCCTCGCGCACAGAAATGCGCGTGACGCGGGCGAAGTACCTGTCGGGCAGCGTGATGGCCATGGGCGCGAGGGCCCCTAGCCTTCGAGCGTGCTGGTGCCGCCGATGGCGTCCTGGTGCTCTTCGTAGGTCTGGCTGAAGGCGTACTGCATCACGCCTGATTCGTTGGGCCAGAAGTAGAAGTACAGGTAATCGGTGCTCTCGGGGTTGCACACCGCTTCCAGGCTTGCCAGGCTCGGCGAGCAGATGGGGCCCGCGGGAAGCCCGTAGTTCAGATACGTGTTGTAGGGGCTTTCGATGTCCAGGTCCTCGGGCGTGGGGTCGCCGTTGACCAGGTAGGCGATCGTGGCGTCGCTCTGCAGCGGCATGCCGATGTCCAGGCGGTTGTAGAACACCGATGCCACCGTGGCACGGTTGTCCTCGGCCGCCTCGCGCTCGACCACCGACGCCAGGATCAGCGCCTCATAGGGGTTGAGCCCGGACTGCTCGGCCTTGGAGTAGTCCAGCGCCGCGGTTTCCTGCTGGTATTGCGAGAGCATCTTGCGCACCACCGATTCGGCCGTGTCGCCCTCTTCGATCGGGTAGGTCTTGGGGAATAGGAAGCCTTCCAGCGAGCCTTCGTAGGCTCCCTCGACGAACGGGAAGTCCTGAACGTAGGGGTCGATGGTGCTGGCGGCCTGCTTGAACTGGTCGGCCGTGATGGCCCCACCGTACGCCTCTTCGATGACGGTTGCCATCTTCGAGATCGTGTAGCCTTCCGGAATCGTGAACGAGGTCAGCTTCGGACCCGCATGCAGCGTGGCGACCAGGTCTTCCAGGCTCGTGCCGCCCACCAGGTCGTAAGTGCCCGGCTTCAGTGCGGCGTCGGCGCCTTGCTGCTGGACCACCGCCGTGAACGCGCCCGTGTCCTCGATCAGGCCGTCGTCGTAGAGCTGCTGGGCGATTTCGGTGGTCGTGGCGCCTTCCGGCACCGTCACGGTAATGGGCGCGCCCGCCTCGAGCATCGTGTGGCGGTTGCATCCGCGACTGCAGGAAAACACCCCGAACAGCAGCAGCAATGCCAGCACGGCCAGGCCCAGTGCCATGACCGTGGGGTTGAAGTTGCTCTTCGGGCGGATGAAGCTGGTGTCGTACGTCTTGAACTCGCGCGCACCCTGGCGGTGAGCCTGACGTGCGGCCCTGTTCGGGCGCGACGAATACGTAACCTGTCGTTTTCCTGCCATGAACTCGCCTTCCTGCGCGTCTATTCCCCGCGCTCGAGCCATGCTTGCAAAAACAGGCTCGCAGCTATCATATCGACTTTGCCTCGCATGCCCTTTTCGTCGTATCCCTTTTCACGCAAACTACGTTTGGCCTGCGTCGAGCTCAGCCTCTCGTCGGTGAACTCGAGCGGAAGGCCCGTTTTCTCGGCAATCGCCTGGGCCTGCGATTGGATGCGGCGCGCCTGCGGTCCCACGTCGCCCGACAGCGTCAGCGGCAGCCCCACCAGCAGCAGTTCGGGCTCCCAGTCCTCGATCAACCGCCTGAACGGGGGCTCGCAGCCCAGCACCTGCTGCGCGGGCAGCACGCAGATGGGCGACGCCACCGCACCTGCGGGATCAGACACGGCGATGCCGCAGCGCGTCTTTCCTATGTCGAGTGCCATCACTCTCATATGAAGATTGTACCGCCACCGCCCGCGCGCCTTGCATGCCTTGGCAAGAACGGCACAAGCGCACAGACTCGCAAGTCAGGCAAAGTCAGGCACTTCGAGCGAAAGGCGCCCCGGGCTGGCAGACCCCTGCCCAGGTCGCCCATGGTCAAGCAGCGAGCGTGCGCTCTGCCGAGTGCGATAGGCCCGGCGAGCGGCCGAGCGTGCTTCGCACGCGAGGGAAAGCGCGCAAGGGCCTAGCGTGCCGGCAGATGCGCGCGCAGCGTCGCAGCGCCTCATGCGCTTGTCCCGCAGTTTGTGAAAACCGCGGAACCTAGCCCAACATTTCGCGTGCGGCTTCGAGCGCGGCATCCAGACCCTCGGCGTCCTTGCCGCCTGCCTGGGCCATCGTCGGCTTGCCGCCGCCACCGCCCTTGATGTGGCCCGAGATGGCCTTGATCACGTTGCCTGCGTGGAAGCCGGTGGCCACCGCTTCGTCGGAGCCGGCCGCCATCAGCAGCGGCGTGCCCTCGAAGTTGCTGGCGAACACCACGGCCACCGCGCCAGGGTTCTGGCCATGCACGATGTCCCACGAGTTGCGCAGTGCACCGGCATCGAAGCCGTCGGCGCGCAGGATGTAGATCGGGTAGCCTTCCTTGGAAATGCCACGCGACTTCTCCAGGATCACCTTGAGGTTGCCAGCCGCGGCCAGTTCCTTGGTGCGCTTCTGCTTGGTCTTCAGGTCCTTGAGCTGTTCCAGGTTGTGGGCGCTGCGCTCGACGACGTCCATCGGCGGCACGCCCAGCAGGTCGGCCGCTTCGCGCAGCTCGCGCTGGAAGTCGTTGACGTAGGCCAGGGCATCGAAGCTGGTCACTGCCTCGATGCGGCGCGTGCCGGCGGCAACGCTCTGCTCGCTGGAGATCTTCACCAGGCCGATCTCGGCCGTGGAGGCCACATGGCAGCCACCGCAGAGCTCCTTGCTGAAGCCCTCCATGTCGATGACGCGCACGATGTCGCCGTACTTCTCGCCGAACAGGGCCGTGATGCCCTCTTCGCGCGCCTGCGTGAGCGGGATCTCGTAGTAGCGGACGGGGCGGTTCTCCATGATCTTGCGGTTGGCCAGTTCCTCGATCTGGTCGAGCTGCTCGCGGCTCACCGCCTCGAAGTGCGTGAAGTCGAAGCGCAGGCGATCGGGAGCCACCAGGCTGCCCGCCTGCTTCACATGGTCGCCGAGCACCTGGCGCAGCGCCCAGTGCAGGATGTGCGTGGCGCTGTGGTTGCGGCGGATGCGCTCGCGGCGCAGCACGTCGATGGTCGCGGTGACCGAATCGCCCACGCTCAGGGTTCCTTCGGCCATGCGCACGTGATGGAGCACCAGGCCCGCCTCGGGCTCGTGGGTGTCTTCAACCTCCGCGCATGCCGAAGACGAGCGGATCTGGCCGATGTCGCCTACCTGGCCGCCCTTTTCGGCGTAGAACGGCGTGGTGTCGAGCACGATGCCGCCCTCTTCGCCAGCGTTCAGGCTATCGGCCTCGGCGCCATCCTTGACGATGGACACGACCTTGGCCATCTTCTCGTTTTCGGTGTATCCCACGAACTGGGAGGCGCCCACGCGCTCCAGAATCGCCGGCATCGTGCCGTCGAAGGTCGACCAGGCGGCCTCGGAGTCGTCCTGGGTGGCCGCGCGCGCCATCTTGCGCTGCTGGGCCATGCACTCGTCGAAGCCGTCGGTGTCCACCTCGATGCCCTGCTCGGCGCAGATCTCCTGCGTGACCTCCAGGGGGAACCCGTAGGTGTCGTGCAGGGTGAAGGCCACTTTGCCGTCCAGCACCTTGCCGTCGAACCCGTCCAGCTCTTCGGCCAGATAGGCACGCCCCTGGCGCATCGTGGCGCCGAAACGCTCCTCTTCGGCCAGCACGGCGCGCTCGATGAGCTTGCGGTTGGCCGTGAGCTCGGGATACACCGGGCCCATGACCTCGATGATCTTGTCGACGAACTGCCCCAGGAAGGGACCTTCGATGCCGAGCAGGTGGCCCTTGAGCGCGGCACGGCGCAGCAGGCGGCGCAGCACGTACCCGCGTCCCTCGTTGCCCGGCAGGATGCCGTCGCCGATCATGAACGTGACGCTGCGGGCGTGGTCGGCCATCACGCGCAGCGAGGTGTCGGCATTCTCGTCTTCGCCGTACTTCAAGCCGGTCAGGCGCTCGCCCACCTCGATGAGCCCATGCAGCACGTCGGTGTCGAAGTTGCTGGTAACGCCCTGCATGATCGCGGCGATGCGCTCCAGACCCATGCCGGTGTCGATGTTCTTCTTCGGCAGGTCGCCGAGGATCTCGAAGGAGTCGGGGCCGGTGCTCTGGCCGCGCTCCTTCTCCATGAACACCAGGTTCCAGATCTCCAGGTAGCGGGTGTCGTCGACGGCAGGACCACCCTCCTTGCCGTGCTCGG
>CACXFZ010000117.1 GCA_902767025.1 uncultured Coriobacteriaceae bacterium | reverse complement strand
TCGTCTTGCGCACCAGTGCGTAGATGCCATAGCCGATGGCCACGCCTGCCGTGTTGAAGATCAGGTCGTCGATATCCGTGGTGCGCGTGAAGAACGGGAGCTGCAGGATCTCGATGCCGAGCGACATCAGCGCGCCCGTGCCCACGACCTTCCAGAAGCAATCCAGGCGCTTGTAGACGATGGGCAGCGCGATTCCACTGGGTATGAACATCGCGATGTTGCCGACGACGTTGACCAGCTGGTCTGCCCTGAAGTAGTAGTCGCGCAGGCGGGCAAAGGGCACCAGGTTCGTATTGAAGGGCATGACCTCGGCTGGATCGAACAGCAGCGGTCGCACGTGCCCGTTTTCAAGCGCCAGTGGGAAGAAGGTGAACCGGATGATGACGGCCAGGTTCACGTACATCAGCAGCAGCACGGCCTCGCGTTTCCAATCGATCCCGCCCTGCCTTCTCCAAACCGCGATTCTGCACGCCAGCCAGACGAGGGTGAAGAGCGCCTCGAGCGCAAGGAACGGGATCTCAACCACGTTAGCCCTGCTGGTTGTGTTGCTGCTTTTCCTGGTAGAGCTGTGCGTCGGCGGCTTCGATGAAGGCCTTGAAGCCCTTCATGTCGGGCGAGTACTGCGCGTAGCCGACGCTCATGTCGAGCACGTAGTCTTTCGCCATGAGGTCGTTTTGGGCCTGTATCTCGCGCTTGATGACCTGCTTGAAGTCCTCGGCTTCCTGGGGGCTGTCGAAGTAGGCGATGATGGCGAACTCGTCGCCGGCGTAGCGCGCCACCGTGGCCCGCTGGTGCAGCCCGCTCACAGCCCGTTTGAGGGCGACGCCGGTCGAGGCCAGGGCGAAGTCGCCTTCCGTGTGACCGTACGTGTCGTTGATGCTCTTGAAATGGTCGAGGTCCATCATGTACAGGTACAACTGCCCGTCGTTGCCGTGCGATTCGATGCCCTGGTCCAGTGCGCGCATCAGCTGTTTGCGGTTGGCCAGTTGCGTCAGGGGCTCCTGGGAGACTTGCTGGCCGAGCTCGTTCATGTACACGATGGTCAGGTTCAGCGTGAACGCGATCGCGTTCATCGGGATTGCGGTGAAGGTCATCTGCAGCGCGCCGCTGACTGCGGGCAGGACCGGGAACATGGCCACGACCAGGTAGCGCGTGCGGTCGATATAGTTTTCCGGCTTGAACGCCTTGATCAGGGCGTAGATGCTGATGCTGCCAAGGTAAAGGTAGTAGAACGCGTACTGCGTCAGGAACAACGGTCCGCGGAAGTAGTTGAAGTTCTCGTCGATGCCGAACAGGATGGGGTCGAACACGTTGTAGATGCACAGGAACAGGTGGATGAGCGTGGGAATGACGGCAAGGCGCTGCCCGCGTACGCCGGCCAGGGCCTTCGATTTCGCCAGCAGGGCCAGGTAGACGAACCACAGGTATCCTGCGACGGTGACCGAGAGGAAGTAGACGTTGTTGACCAGCGTTCCCAACCACCATATTTGGGGAATCAGCCCGTTGTTCAAGGCGAACCAGGTGATGTCCGAGAGCAGGAACACCACGATAGCGTAGTTCGTTGCGGCAAAATAGCGCCGCGACGTCGAATCGCCCATGCCAATGCGCGAATGCACTGCGAACACGATCAGCAGGAACGCGCAGAACACGTTGATCAGGATATATAGTTGGGCATAGTTATCCATAAGCCTGTTCGTCACAGTACGTCGGTTGCTTGATACGTTGCCAAAATCCCTAGGCTCTGTACTGGTACAAATGCATGTAAAGTAAATCTTTGATTGATTATAGCGGTTTTGGCGCGGATATCCTGCCGATGGCGTTTCGGCACGTCAGAAACACACTCCGGTTGCGTCGCAATGCGCCCTGCGTCTATAGTTGAACCATCCGGGCAAGCCATATCGTCCTTGCCGCGAGAATCGGGAGGAGCCACCATGCATGCAATCGAGTCCCAGGAACTGTTGCAAAGCGGATTGGTCCTCGAAGACGGGTTTCTGCGCCACGCGGGTGTGCCATGCCTGCTCGAAGAGGTGCGCGTGCCCGACGGGGTCGTGACCATCGACAACCATTGCTTTGCGGGAAGCCCCAACCTCATGCGCGTCGTGCTGCCATCTTCGCTGCGCGAAATAGGCGTGGGGGCGTTTGCCAGCTGCCGGCTTTTGGAAGGCGTGGTGCTGCCGACGGGAATCCGGCGCTTGCGCAAGCTCGTGTTCGACGGATGCGAGCGGCTCGAATCCTTCGTCGTGCCCGATGGCGTCACCAGCATCGGGGAATGGGCGTTTCGGGGATGCACGCGCCTGCAGGATGTGACTGTGCCGGCGAGTGTGGTCGAGATATGCGCGGAATCGTTTCTGGGCTGCCCGAGCCTGGTGCTGCACGCGCCTGTCGGATCGTTTGCCGAAGCGTACGCGCGCGACATGGTCAGGATCTCAGGGGAGTAGCGCTTCTTCTTCATGGACACGGAAGGTTCCCAACAGTTCACCCCCGGGAAGGGCGCGCTCGCCACGCTGGTGCTCGTCTCGATGCTCAACGTTCTGGGCGGGGCAGCGGTGGCGCCGGCCCTGCCTGCGATCAGTGCCGCCTACCCCGATGTTTCAGAGGCGGTGGTTTCGCTTGTCATCACGCTGCCGTCGCTGGCCGTGGCCCTCTCGGGCCTGTTCGTGGGCGCGATCGCCGACCGCTTCGGCAAGGCGCGCACGCTGGGGGTCTCGCTGGTCGTGTTCACGCTGACCGGGCTCTGGGGCCTGGTCGCACCCACGCTCGAGTCGCTGCTTGTGGGCCGGTTCATCCTGGGTATAGCCATTGCGGGCATCTCCACGGCTTCGGCTGCACTCGCGTCAGAGTACTACGACGAGGACATACGCGCGAAGGTCTACGGCTGGCAAAGCGCGGCGTCGGGAACCAGCGTGCTCGTGCTCGAGACGAGCGGGGGATTCCTTTCGCTGCTGGGCTGGCGCGCCCCGTTTCTGGTCTATCTGGTGGGCTTCGTCCTGCTGGCGCTGACCGCCCTGTTCATCCGCGAGGCGCACAGGATGCCTGCCGGCGGCCGCCGTGCACGCATCGGCGCAACGGAGAAGCCCGGCGGGGCGGGGCGGCGCAGCTTCCGGGACGGAATCGCCCGCATCGCGCAGGCCGTGGGGTTCGTGGTGGCCGCGTGCATGGTGGCCGCGTTCCTGGCGCAGACGATGTCGTTTCTGGTCCCTTCGAAGATGCCCTACCTGATCGCCTCGTTCGGCCAGAGCTCGCTGGTATCGGGGCTGTTCCTGGGAGGCTTCGGCATATCGAACATCGTCGGCTCGCTTGCAAGTGCGCAGCTGCAGAAGCGGACGCGCCATTCGGCGATGGCCGCCTGCTGCTTCGCGCTGATGTCCGCGGGATGCGCACTCATGTCCATTGCGCCGAACATGTGGATGGTTCTGGCGGGTGCGGTCCTGGTCGGCCTGGGCGTGGGGTGCCTGATACCGCTGCTGATGGCGCTCGTTGCCGGGCATTCGACGCGCGAGAACTCCGGCAAGCACATGGGCGCGCTGGCAACCGCATGCAACCTGGGCCAGTTCGCCTGCACGCTGCTCGCCGGCGGCGTCATGGCCGTCGCCGGCACCCATCAGGCCGTGTTCGCCGTCGCGGCTGCAATCGGCCTGGCGTCGGCCGCGGTCACGGTGGTCGTGCGCACGCGCATCGATTAAGCCGCCCGGTTCGGTTATTCGGCTTCGCAGCCCTGTTCCGGCAGTTTCGAGACGCTCACCCACTCGCAGGGCATGCAGGCGCGCTCGAGCTCGTCGATCGACAGGCGCACGGCAGAGGCCGACGTGCCGGCCGCAGGATAGACCACCTCGAACCGTTTCAGAGATTCGTCCAGGTGGATGCTGCATCCCTCGTTCACGCCGAAGGGGCACACGCCGCCCACCCCGTGCCCGATGAGCGGTTCGGCCTCGTCGGCGCCCAGCATCTTCGGCTTGGTGTGGAACCGGTCCTTGAACTTGCGGTTGTCGATGCGCGCATCGCCCGCGAACAGCACGAGGGCGACCTGGCCGTCCACGTGAAACGACAGCGTCTTGGCGATGTGGGCCGGCTCGCAGCCGACGGCCTGCGCCGCCAGTTCGACCGTCGCGCTCGATTGCTCGAATTCCATGATGCGCCCATCCAGCCCCAGGGCTGCAAGATGCGCGCGTGCCCGCTCGATTGACATGTCCGGCTCCTTGGGAAAAGGTGGTTTCGGGGCATTGTAGCAAAGGCGCCTGCAAGGCGATAATGGTTCAAACCAGGATGCCTTGCGTTTCTGCGCGTATAAGAAGGCAGGACAACCCCACGGCGAAGGATAGAGGTCTGCATGATGATACCAACCCCGTCATTTGCGGATGCGTTCGAAACACTCTGCCTGCAGGCGGGCGACAAAGGACGGGCGGACGTGCTGTTCGGCCCCTGCCTGGAGCGTGCGCGCAAGCAGGCGCGCCCGTTCATCGTGGGCCCGAAGTTTCCCAGCGTCTACCTGGAGTTCCCGCTTGTGGGCGACCCGTTCATGGACGTCACGACGCTCTACAGCGTGCTGGAGCCGGGCACGCGCGTCGAATCCGAGGCCGCCGACGGCGCGCAGGGCATGCTCGACTGGTTCGCGGATGCATGCGAGGGGATCGAGAACGTGTGCTGCGGCTTCGAGGTCGACGTGAAGGATGAGGGCATGCCACGCGCGGCCGTGCATTTCCAGCCCCGGGTCCACCAGGAGCTGGTCGAGCCGTTCTGCACGTCGATCGGCGAGGCGGACCGCGCCAGGCTGTACCTGGACCTGGCGAAGCGCATGCCCGAAGACTGGCCCCTGTCGTTCTTCGGCCTGTTCCGGGGGAGGCCCGAATCGCCCCTGCGCGTGTGCGGCTACATCGGCGGCGACGAAGTGGAGGCATGCGCCAAGGACCCGCAGCGCATAGCCGGCGTGTTCGAGCAGGTCGGGTTCGAAGCCTACGACGATACGATGGTCGCGCGGATAGGCGCGCTGATGGCCGCCGCTCCGACGACGGTCGATTTCCAGTTCGACGTCTACGACGACGGGCACTTGGGCGACACGTTCGCCATCGACGTCGAATTCGGCATCGAGCAGCCCGAGGCCGTGCGCGCATCGTTTGCGGACGGGCCCGCCGCCCGCGTGCTGGGGATGCTGGAGGGCTGGGAAGCGGCCGATGATCGCTGGAAGCTTGGCGGCGATGCCGCGTTCGCCCGTTCGGTGGACGTAGCGCTCGAAGACGGGGGAGTGGGCCGCTTCGGGTTCACGTTGATGCCCCAGTGGGCGAAGGCGCGCTGGACCGCCGGCGTCCTGCAGCCGGGCAAGCTCTACCACTATGCCTCCGCGGGCCTGCTGTAGGGCGGCCGCGCTGCGCGACGGGTTGTGCCTGGGGCCGCCTGCCGGACTCGCGCGCATCCCGCAACCCTTTTGACGCGCCGCCGACAATGCGTTAAGGTACGTGCTTGTAAAGCTATCTGAAAGGTTTTCATGTACAACGAAATAGTGCGTATCGTCAACAAAGCGCTTGACGGTACAACCATCACGCGGGAAGAGGTGATCAAGCTCTTCAGCGTCGATTACCTTTCGGAAGAGTACTTTGCAATCCTGCGCGCCGGTCGGCAGTTCACGGCGCAGCTTTGCGACGGCGAGGCGGAAATCCATGCGCACATCGGCCTGGATGCCACGCCGTGTCCCAACGACTGCAAGTTCTGCAGCTTCGCAGCGTCGGCGAAGATCTTCCACGGGCGCAACGAGTTCAGCGAAGAGCAGGTGCTCGCCAACGCGCGCGACTTCAAGAACGAGGGCGTCAACGCCATCTACCTGGTGACCACCGAAACCTACGACCAGGAGAAGTTCCTGCACATGGCGCGCCTGGTGTTCGACGAGCTCGACGGCGCCATCCCGCTGATCGCCAACGTGCCCGACTTCGACTACGACTTCGCCAAGGAAATGAAGGACATCGGCATCAAGGGCGTCTACCATGTCGTGCGCTTCGGTGAGGGCGTGGTCACCCGCATCCCCGTCGAGCGGCGCCTGAAGACGTTGCAGGCGGCCAAGGACGCAGGCCTGGTGCTGGGCAACTGCATCGACCCGATCGGCCCCGAGCACACGCCCGAGGAGATTGCCGATTTGATCATGCTTGCGCGCGAGTGGGAAGTGGGCTTTTCGGGCGCCATGCGGCGCAACACCATCCCCAACACGATGTTTGCGAAGTACGGCAACATAAGCTACGGCCGCCTTGCCGGCTACGTGGCCGCATGCGCCCTGTCCACGGGCACCGCCATCCCCGGCAACTGCACGCACGAGCCCAGCCAGCTGTGCGTCCAGGCGGGCGCGAACATCATCTGGGCGGAGCGGGGTTCGTCGCCGCGCGACGTGACCGCGGAAACCACGCGGGGCTTGAGCGTCGAAGACTGCCGCGCCATCTACCGCGATACGGAATGGAAGGTCCGCGAAAGCGGGTCGCGCTACTTCTCGTAAGCACCGCGCTTGTTCGCTGTCGAACGGGGATTCTTCCTTGCAGGTTGTGCTTCCTGCTGATTCGCCATCAGCTGGTTGATATGCAAAGCTACGGAAAGGAAAAGGAGCATGCGTTACTTGACTAGGCGATCGTTTCTGAAGGCATCGGGAGTCGCGGCATTGGGGGCTGCCGTGCCGGTTCTGGCCGGCTGCAGCGGTTCCGCCCCATCTGCGACGTCGTCGGCGGCGTCGGCATCGTCCGCTGCGGCCTCGTCTGCGGTGGCGTCTTCGTCGGCCTCCGAGGCCTTCAAGCAGGCCGGCAAGGGCGAAAAGCTGGTGGTTGGACGCAGGGGCAAGCTGTTCAAGATCGCCCCGTCCGTCATCGCCGAGCAGATGGGCTACTACGAAGAAGAGGGCTGCAACGTCGAGTTCCAGATGGTGGAGCTTGCCGAAGCCTTCGCCTCGCTGGCGTCGAACAACCTCGACGTCATGCTCATGGGCGTGGTGCAGACGTGCGAGTACATCTCCAAGGGCACCGACCTGTACATCTTCGGCGGCACGGTCCTGAACGGCACCGAAATCCTGGCTCCGGCCGATTCCACCTATGAATTCGCGTCTGCCAGCGACTTCAAGGGCCTCAACATCGGCTTCCAGCGTCCCGAAACCGGCCAGATCCGCTTCCGCGCATGGCTGATGGACAACGGCCTGACGCTCAACGTGGCAGGCGAGGGGCCGGCTGACGCCGACGTGACCTTCACGCCGCTTGACAACGAGCAGGCGCTGGTCGAGGCAACGGTGAAGGGCGAAGTGGACATCTGCCTGGTGAACAACGCGTTCGGCTACATCAGCAAGGACGCCGGCATCAGGGTGGCGGGCAACGTGCCCTCGCTTGCGGGCGACTACCCCTGCTGCCGCCAGAATGCTTCCGAGGCGGCCTACCATGACAAGTACCTGTCGCTGGTCGATTTCGAGATCGCCATCCTGCGCGGCTACAAGGTGTTCGTGGAAGACCCCGACAAGACCGTTGAAATCATGGTGGCCTACTCCGAGCAGAAGGAAGACGTCGTGCGCGCCGGCCTGTACGGCACCGACGGCTACGAGCCGCAGATGAAGCTGCTGCCCGACCCGTGCCGCAACGCCGTGCTCGACTTCTACGACGCGATGAAGACCGTGGGTGCCATCGATTCGGCGGCGCGTTCGGCGGACGACAACGTCGTCTCCGACATCTACCGCACCGCTCTGGACACGCTGATGGAACGCGAGCCCAACGAGCAGTTCTGGAAGGATATGGACAAGCAGTTCAAGGCCAACAACGGCTAAGCCGCCGTCGGCTGCGGGAAGGGTTGTGCCAACAGGCCATGGGAAGCATCATCGTCGACAACGTGACGTTCGCATACGGCGACGAAGCTGGCGGTGCGGCATCGCCGAGTGCCGGTTCGTTGGTGCTCGACGGCGTCAGCCTGCACATTCCCGACGGTCAGTTCCTGTGCATCATCGGCCCGTCCGGCTCGGGCAAGACCACGCTGCTGCGCCTGCTGCTGGGCCTGAGCGAGCCGACTTCCGGCCAGCTGTCCATCGACGGCAAGGCGATCGACGGGCCCGGGCTCGACCGCTCGTTCGTGTTCCAGGACTACTCGCTGTTTCCGTGGATGAAGGTGCAGGAAAACGTCGAGTTCGGCATCGAGCAGGCCAGCAAGGTGCTGGGCCGCGCTCTGGGCAGGGAAGACCGCGCGCGCATCGCGCGGGACTACCTGCAGCGCGTGAAGATGCTCGATGCGGCCGACAAGTACCCCTACCAGCTTTCGGGCGGCATGCAGCAGCGCGTGGCCATTGCCCGCGCACTGGCGATGGACACCCAGATCCTCATCTTCGACGAGCCCTTCGGGGCGCTCGACGTGAAGACGCGCCGGGCGCTCCAGGGGCTCGTCGAAGAGCTGTGGAGTACCGGGTGCGACCGCAAGACCGTCGTGTTCGTCACCCATGACATCCCCGAGGCCCTGCTGCTGGCCGACCGCATCGTGTACCTGAGCAAGGGTTCCATCGTCGCCGACGTGGCGGTGGACCTGCCGCGCCCGCGCACGGTCGAGGCGCTGGAGCGCGATGCGGTGGCAAGCGCGCTTGCCCGCGAGCTCACGGACCTGTTCTACCGCGACCCCAACGCCGACGAGCGCGATATCGACGAGATTGCAGGGTAGGGAGGCCATGAAGGCAATTGCGAACAGGCAATTCGTCGCCGCGCACGTGCTGCTGGCCGCGCTGGTGGCCGTCATCTCCTGCATGCCCAACCACAAGGCGATCACGGTAACGTACTTCCCGCTGCTTGTGGCGCTGGCGGTGATCGAGGGCATCTACCTGCTGTTCTTCTTCCGAAACGCCCGCGAAAAGAAGCGCTCGACGGGCCCCAGCGACATCATCGTGCTCGTGTGGGTGCTTTTCCTTGTATGGGAGCTCGCATCGACCAAGTTCGCCATCACGCCCAACGTGCTGGTGCCCACGCCCGAAGAGGTGTTCGACATCTTCCGCACCAGCTACCCGACGCTCTGGCGCAACGTGGTGTCGTCCACGTCGCTGCTCGTTGTCGGCTATTCGATCGGCATGGTGCTGGGGGTGGTCCTGGGCGTGATCTGCGGATGGGTTCCGCGCCTGCGTGCGATGTTCTACCCGATCGCGAACGTGCTGGCGCCCATCCCGCCCACGGTGTTCGCGCCGTACCTGGTGGTGCTGCTGCCCACATTCCGTTCGGCATCGGCCGTGATCATCGTCCTGGGCGTGTTCTGGCCGCAGTTCCTGGCGATGGTGCTGCGGGCGTCGTCGATCGACCAAGGCCTGCTCGACAACGCGCGGGCGCTGGGCGTGCGCTCCACCACGATGATCAGGCGCATCATCCTGCCGTATGTGATGCCCGGCGTGCTGCAGAGCCTGCGGGTGTCGCTGACCACCGCGTTTCTGATGCTCACCTTCGCCGAGATGATCGGCGCCACGGCGGGCATCGGCTTCTACATCACCAACTCGAACATCTACGCCAACTACGCTGCCGTCATCGCCGGCATCATCGTATGCGGCATCGTGGTCACGGTCCTGAGCGCTGTCACCTCGTGGATCCAGCGCCGTTTCACCACCTGGCGCTAGCGCAGGCGGCGGGGAGGCGGCTACCTTGCACAGGCGCCGTCGAACCGTGTCCTACTTCAGCTTGAACGTGAGCAGCACCGGGTTGTGGTCGGTGAACTCGAAGTCGGCGTCGATGTTGGTCGACTGGGCCTCGATGTTGTCGGAGACGAAGAACCCGTCGACGGTGACCACGTAGCTGCGCCCCTTCTCGTAGGGGATGTCGCTGCCGCGGCAGGTGGGCACGTCTGCGAGGTTGTCGGCTTGCACGACCGTCATGCCCGCAGGCAGGCTCGACTCGTCGAGCAGCGCCACCCACACGGGCACTTTCTGGTCGCACTCGTAGAGCTCCTGGCTATTGCACAGCGCGTGGTTCCAGTCGCCGCCGGCGATGACGTAGTTGCCCGCAGCCAGTTCTTCGGCCAGCACGCTTTCCAGCAGCTTCATCTGCTTTTCGCGGTACACGCCGCCTTCGTCGAAGGCCGACATGTGGCTGTTGATCATCACCAGCTGCTTGCCGTTGCTCACCGGCAGGCGCTCGACCAAAAAGCACCGGTCCAGGTCGAAGAACTTCGTCGGGAACGAATCGTCCACCGGGTAGCTGCGGCGTTCTGCCGAATCGACGTGCGCGGCGCCCAGCATGAGCAGGCCCGAGTTCACGAACCCGTGCGGCTCGGTGATGGGGTAGGCCAGGTATCCCGTGTGGAAGTTGCTGGCGAACGCGCTGCCCAGCTGCGGGAACGCGGATTCGGCCGCGGCCTTCTGGTCGATCTGGTAGCTGCGCGTGGAATCGGTGTCCACTTCCTGCATCAGCACGAAGTCGGGCTGCAGCTCCACGAGCGTGCGCACCGCGCCCTGCGTGTTGGCCTGGGCGACATCCTTGCTCACCGCCAGGGAGCGCTCGCCCTTGGTCGCGGTGCCGTCCTTCATCACGCCCTGGTCCATGAAGAAGGTGTAGTCGGGCGTGTAGGCACCGAAGCCTATGTTGAAGGTGACGGCCCGGTATTCATGCCCTGCCTGGATCGCACCCTCCGGGTTGCGCTCGACGTCGACGGCGATGGCGTCGGGGATGCGGTAGTAGGTGGTTTGCAGGTAGATCGCGTAGCCGGCGACGACGGCAACAAGAAGCCCCAGGACGATGCCGCACGCCTGCAACGCACGTTTCAAGGCTTGGGGCATGAAACTCCTTCCTTTCTGCCTGCTAGTCGCACGCGCGGATGAGGTAGCGGTTTTCGAACGTTCCCGCCAGCCAGTCCTTCATCTGCTCGGCTGTGTACGGGACGTTGTTGCACACATGGGCGGGACCTTCCGAATCCTTCAGGTAGAACAGCCCGTCTTCGTGCTTCCAGATGCAGGCGAAATGCCCGCAGGGGAATTGAAACTGCCGACGCGTGCCGTCGGTTCCCAACCAGGGGTTGCCGGTGTCGCGCGAGCTTGCCCATATTGCCGCGCCGCTGTCCAACGTGCGCGCAATGCCG
>CACXFZ010000116.1 GCA_902767025.1 uncultured Coriobacteriaceae bacterium | reverse complement strand
GAAGAAGTGGCCGACATGATCAGCAAGTACAACCTGGCGGCCCTGCCCGTGGTGAGCGAGCACGGCGAAATGCTGGGCATTGTCACCTTCGACGACGCATGGGAGGTCATCGAAGACGAAGCAGAGGAAAGCAGCATGCGCGACACGCTGGTCCGCCTGGCCTTCGGCGCCATCGGGACGCTGGGCTTCTTGGTGGTCTACACCATCGTCGTGCTGCAGATCGTGGGAATGGGTTAGGCTATGGCACTCCTGGAGCGGACAACCGAGGAAGTCCTGGCCGAGCGCCAGGAACTGGGCCACGATGTCACCCAGGCCGACCTGGGTGCCTCCGGCACAGCTGCGAAACCGCGCGCACGGTGGCTGGTACTGCTGGCCGCCATGGGCCCGGGCATCGTCACGGCAATGGCCGGCAACGACGCCGGCGGCATCGCCGCGTACTCCACACTGGGCGCCGACTTCGGCTTCCAAGGTCTGTGGATCCTGCCCATCATGTGCGTGCTCTTGGCCGTCGTGCAATGGACGGCGGGCAAGATGGGCGCCGTCACCGGCAAGGGCTTCGCCGCCAACATCCGCGAGAGGTTCGGCATCAGGCTCACGGCGCTGGCCATGCTCGCCCTGCTCATAGGCAACGTGGCAACCACCTTCGCCCAGTTCGCCGGCATCGCCAGCGGCATGAACATGTTCGGCGTGCCCACATGGGTGAGCGTCCTGGTGGCGGCTTTGGCCGTGTGGCTTCTGGTTTCCAGCGGCAACTACCAGCGCGTGGAGCGCGTGTTCCTGATCCTGTCGTTCGTGTTCGTGACCTACATCGTGGCGGCCTTCATGGCCAGCCCCGACTGGGGCAGCGCCGTCCACGACACCGTCGTGCCCAGCGTCGCGCAGTCGCAGAGCTTCATCAGCCTGACCATTTCGATCATCGGCACCACGATCGCACCCTGGATGATGTTCTACTACCAGAGCACCGTGGTCGAAAAGGGCACGACCGCCGACGATTTGCCCCTGATCCGCGTGGATGCGATCAGCGGCACGATAGCGGCTTGCCTGGTGGCATGGTTCATCGTGGTCACCACCGGCGCCGTGCTCTTCCCGCAGGGCATCCACGTTACCGACGCGTCGGACGCAGCCATGGCGCTGGCCCCCTTCGCAGGCGACTACGCGCGCGTGCTGTTCGGCGTTGGGCTCGTCTCTGCCAGTTTCCTGGCGGCATGCGTGCTGCCTCTGACCAGCGCGTACGTGATCTGCGAGGCGTTCGGTTGGGAAGCCGGCGTCGACTTCAGCTTCAAGGAGGCCCCACAGTACCGCTCCATCTACACGTTCATCATCGTGTTCAGCGCGCTCGTGGTGCTCATCCCCAACATCGACCTGATGGGCGTGATGCTGTTCGCCCAGTTCCTCAACGGCATCATCCTGCCCGTGCTGCTCGTGTTCATGGCGCTGATCATCGCCGACAAGCACATCATGAAGTCCCATGCCGCCGGCAAGGCCACGCGCGTTCTGCTGTGGCTGACCGTGGCGATCGTGGCCGCACTCACCGTCGCCCTGCTGGTCATGCAAGCCCTGGGGCTGGGCTAGCACCACGCCCTGGGCACGCGCCTTTCTGCCTTTTTCGATTCTTTTGAAAATTGCGGCGACAATCCGCCGTCCTGAATCGTGTTGAGGGCAGATTGGCCAGATCGAACAAGGACGAAGGTATGCAACAGCCAGCATTCGACATCGTGGAGGTGTACCGCCGGCAGGTTGGCACCGTGTACCGGCTGTGCTACGCACGGCTGGGAAACGCCGCCGACGCCGAGGACGCCACGCAGTCGGTGTTCACGAAGCTGATCGAGCACGCCCCCGTGTTCAACGACCACGAGCACGAGAAGGCATGGCTGATACGGTGTGCTATCAACCATTGCAACGACGTGTTCAAAAGCGCCGCGAAGTCGAAATCCGCCGAGTTGCCCGACAACCTTGCCGAACCGTCGGACGAGGCCGCTTCGGCGCGCGAGGTTCTGGACGCCGTGCTCGCCCTTCCCGACCCGTACAAGGACTGCGTTTACCTGCATTACTACGAAGGGTACAAGACGGACGAGATCGCACTGATGACCGACACCAACCCTTCGACCGTCCGCAACCGTCTGGCCGATGCCCGCAAGCTGCTCAAGAACGCTTTGGAGGCATGAGATGACGCGCAACACGAACACCGGCGAACACGCACATGACACCCGCGATGCGCTCGAGCAACGCGTGCACGACGCGTTCGAGTCGATCGGACCGGACGAAGCGGCCACGGAGCGCATGCTGAACAAGGTCCTGGCTTCGCAGGCCACTCCCGCGCCCGCAGAGGATGCCGCACGGACAGCATCCGCACGTGCCGGCGCACCCGTCGCGCCTCCGGCGGCCTCCAAGCACACTTTCGAGGCAAACGGACAGCAGCCGACCCCGCGCAAGCGCATAGCCGCCTGGAAGATAGCCCTGCCCGCCGCCGCCTGCCTGGCCCTGGTCGCAGGCGTCGGCTTCCTTGCCGCCCAGACGCTGGACCAGAACGCATCCAACGCAACCGTCGAGGCAACCGCACCGGCAGGCAAGCAGACGACCGGGGAGATGGACTCGTACGGCTATGCGCCCGAGGCGGCGGCGAACGCTGCAGACGGTTTCGCAGCCGGGGAATCCCTGTCCTACTCCCTGCCAGGCGAGCCGCTCGCAAGCTTCAACACGGAAGAGTACACAGCGATAGACGAGCCCGGCTTCGTCAGCACCTACACCCGCCCCCTCTCCACGCTTGCGGCCGATGCCGACACTGCGTCATACGCCAACCTGCGTCGGCTGATCAACCAGGGGTACGGCGTTGACGACGTCTACGACGAGTGGGCTTACCTGGATGCAGATGACGCGTCAGCGGAAGAAGGAGAGGTCGCCATCGATCCGTACTACGCCCAAAGCGGCGCAATCCCGAAGGGCGCCATCCGCATCGAGGAGATGCTGAACTACTTCCGTTACGACTACGACCAGCCCCAGGGAGACGACCTGTTCGGCACAACCGTGCGCGTGGGCGACTGCCCCTGGAACCCCGACACCAAGCTGCTGGTGATGGGATTCGCCACGGCCCCCGAGCAACGCTCGAACGAAGCAGGACGCAACCTGGTGTTTTTGATCGACGTGTCCGGTTCGATGGACCAGCCCAACAAACTTCCGTTGCTCCAGGACGCCTTCGCCGAGCTCACCGACCAGCTCACCGACGCCGACCGCATCAGCATCGTCACCTACTCCGGAGCCGAAGAGGTCGTGCTCGACGGGGCCTCGGGCTCGGACGCCCGCCAGATCCAGCGCGCCATCGACCGCCTGCATGCCGATGGCTCGACCAACGGCGAGGCAGGACTGAAAATGGCCTACGAGCTTGCCGAAAAGCACTTCATCGAAGGCGGCGTCAACCGCATCATCATGGCAAGCGACGGCGATCTGAACGTGGGCATGAGCAGCGAATCGGCACTTGAGGACTTCGTGGACCAGAAGCGCGCAAGCGGCATCTACCTGTCCGTGCTGGGATTCGGCGACGGCAACTACAAGGACAACAAGATGGAGACCATCGCCGACCACGGCAACGGCAACTACCACTACATCGACTGCCAAGAAGAGGCCGAGCGCGTGTTCGGGCGCAACCTGAGTGCGAATCTGGTGCCTCTTGCCAACGACGTGAAGCTGCAGGTGGAGTTCAACCCCGCGCACGTGAAGGGCTACCGCCTGATCGGCTACGAAAACCGCTCACTGGCCGACGAGGATTTCCGCGACGATGGCAAGGACGCCGGCGAAATCGGACCCGACCATCAGTTCACCGTGGCCTACGAAGTGGTCCTGGCGGATTCCGCCCTCGACGTCGCGCATCCCGATCTGAAATACGGCGAAGGCGCCACGGGCAACCCCGACAGCAGCGACTGGCTCACCTGCACGATGCGCTACCAACCTGCAGACGGGTCGGGTGCGCGCGAGCAGAGCTTCGCCGTGGACGAGTCGAACACGGCCGCCGACCCCGGGGACGACTGGCGCTTCGCCGCCAGCGTGATCGAATTCGGCATGGTCATGCGCGACTCTCAGCACAAGGGCACGGCGACCTTCGACACCATCGACGACTTGCTGCGCAGCATCGATCTGAGCGATGCGGACCGCAAGGACTTCCAGCGCCTCGTGCGCAAGGCAAGCTAGCATCTGCGACAGGATGTGCCGGGGCGTGCAGGGGCCTTCGCCGCGCATCCTAGTTCGCCGAGACGATGAGCCCTTCGGCGCCCTTGGTGGGATGCGAATCGAGCATCTCGCGCGGGTACTCGTCCTTGCCTTCCTGCAGGGCGTCCAACAGGGCCTGCTTGTCGGCGGGAAGCCGTCCGGCCACCCCGACGGGGTTGCTGATGTGCGTGCCGAAGAAGATGCAGTCGTCCATCTCGAGCTGGCGCAGGAACATCATCTCCTCGTCGATGTACTGCCCCAGGCCGGATTCGACGAACTCGCCCCGCGCCAGCATCCCTTCGAGCGGAGTGCCCGGATCCACATGCAGGGGCGAGACGAAGACCAGGTAGGGTTGGACGTCGTTGACGATGGCGGCGTTTGCCGCAGCGTGTTCCTCCATTCGGTTGGGCCCCGCCGCCGCGATGATGATGTTGACGCTGAACGCCAGCCCGGCCTGGCGCAACCTCAGCAGCTGCGTGCGCGCCTCGGCAGCGTCGTATCCCTTGCTCATGAACGAGAGCACGTCGTCCAGACCCGACTCGAGGCCGATGTTCCAGCCCTTGAACCCGGCGTGCGCCAGCGACTCGAGCTCTTCATCGGTCTTCGAGGCGATATTCTGGATGCGCGCGTAGCCCGCGATGCCGCGCACGTTTGGCAGCGCATGGTGGATCATGTCGGCCACCTTGAGCAGGTGGTCGGCCGGCAGGCAGAAGGCATCGCCGTTTTCCAAAAACACGCGGGTGGCGTCTTGGCGCAGCATCGCCGCTTCGGCGATGTCCTGCTCGACTTCGGAAAACGGCGACACGTCGAACCTCACGGTGCGGTACATGCTACAGAACGTGCATGCGTTGTGGCTGCAGCCCTTCGTCACCTGCAACAACAGCGAGTTGGCCTCGAACGGCGGCCGAAATGTGGTTCCCGAATAATGCATCATCGTCCTTTCGACGCAAGCCTACCTTAAACCCGCACAATCCCCTGCTCTGTTGCAACCAGATGCACAGGCACATCGTGGGCTTCCCGCGGCAGCGGATGCCCGCTTGCCTGGCAGGAACGGCACAGCCCCAGCGAGACGCCGGGAAAACAGGCGAGGAAGCCGTCGTAGTAGCCCCCGCCGTACCCAAGCCGGTACCCCTGCCCGTCGAAGGACAGGCCTGGCACGATCGCGAGCGGGTGTTCGCATGCGTGCGCATCCACCAGGCGCTCGGCATTGGCCGGCGGCTCGAGGATGCCGAAGGCGCTCTTCTCGAGCCCCTCGAGGCTGCCCACGCGGTACCACTCCAGGGTCCTGCCCGGCGCACACCGCGGCACGGCCACCAGCTTCCCTTGCCCGAGGCAACGCTCGATGATCGCGCGCGTGTCCACCTCGGCACCGACCGAGACGTAGGAGAAGACGGCATCTGCCTGTTGGAAACACGGGCTTTCCAGCACGTGCTCGGCTATCAGCGCATCCAAGCGGCTTCGCTCCCACTGCCCCAGATCCGACCTTGCCTGCAGCAAGGCGTTCCGGGCAGCGACCTTTTCCTGCCCAACCGTGCCGTCCACGACACCTCTCCTTCTCGCGTGCCCATCATAGCCCGTTGCAGGACGCGAAACCACAGACAAGATGCCTACGGGCGCATCACTGCCTGCGCATGGCGTATCATAGGCAGCGTTCATCTGAGTGCAAGCAAGGAGCAACACATGGAAATCACCACTCCCGACACCCTGGGAAGCTGGCAAACCGACCCCCAGGTGCTCGACGCCGAACTCGAGCGTGCCTACCAATACGGGATGGACGCACGCGGCGAGGGTCGCGTGGCCACCTACATTCCCGAGCTGGCGCGAGCCGACGAAGATGCGTTCGGCATCGCCGTCATGACGAAGGACGGCACCACCATCTGCCGCGGGGACGCGAGCACCCGTTTCACCATCCAGAGCGTGAGCAAGGTCGTGAGCCTGGCCATGGCCTTGAAGCGGTTCGGATCGCAAGAGGTGTTCTCGCGCGTGCTGATGGAGCCGTCGGGCGACTCGTTCAGCTCCATCATCAAGCTCGACACCGTTTCGAACCTTCCCTACAACCCCCTCATCAACGCGGGCGCGATGCAGATGATCGGGCTGCTGGCCACCGAATGCGGCTTTGACGACCTGCTGGATTACACGCGGCGGATGTGCATGGACGACGACATCGACCTGAACGAGGCGGTGTACCAATCTGAAACGGACACAGGCGACCGCAACCGTGCCATCGCCTACCTGCTGAAGAGCAAGGACGTGCTGCCCGCCGATCCGGAAGAAGTGCTCGACCTGTACTTCAAGATGTGCTCGCTGAACGTGAACGCGGTCTCGCTGGCGGGCCTGGGCCTGACCTTGGCAAACGACGGGCAGAACCCGCTCACCGGGGAACATCTGCTGAGCCCCCGCAACACGCGGTGCGTGAACAGCATCATGTTCACCTGCGGCATGTACGACCGGTCGGGCGAATTCGGCGTGCGCGTCGGCATTCCTTCGAAGAGCGGCGTGGGCGGCGGCATCACCTGCAGCGTGCGCGGAAGGCTGGGCATCGGGTCGTACGGTCCTGCCCTGGACGACAGGGGGAACAGCGTGGCGGGGTTCGCCGCATTGGAGTACCTGTCGCGCGCCCTGCACCTGCATGCGTTCGACTACCATCCCTACATCGAAGACGGGGCCGAGGCTTAAGGACGGGCACTCGGCGCGTTGCGCATTGCGGCACGCGACCTTAGAGGAAGACATGAAGACACAGCGATTGAGCGACATCATCGGACCGGTCATGATCGGACCTTCGAGCAGCCACACCGCAGGGGCGCTGAGCATCGCCGCCATGGCGCGCAGGCTCTGCCCCGCGCCTCCCGCACAGGTGGAATTCAAGTTGTACGGTTCGTTCGCGCATACCTATACCGGGCATGGCACGGATCGCGCCCTGTGCGCTGGCATCCTGGGGGTTCCCGCCGACGACCTGCGCATACGCGACTCCATCGACATGGCACGCGAGGCTGGAATGGGCATCGTGTTCACTCCCCTGCCCGACGAGCCGTACGACCATCCGAACACGGTCGACATCGTCATGCGCCAACAGGACGGCACAGAGCTGTCCGTGCGCGGGGAAAGCATCGGCGGCGGGGCGGCGGTGATCACCCGCATCAACGACATCGCCGTGCAGATCACCGGGGAGAACTCCAGCGCCGTCATCAGACAGCAGGACGTGCCGGGCGTGCTCGCGCACATCATGACGGTGATCAGCAAGTCGAACATCAACATAGCGAGCGTGAGCTGCTACCGCGAGCGCAAGGGCACCCGCGCCTACACCGTACTGGAAACAGACAGCCTGATTCCCGCCGACGTGTGCGATGCCATCCTCGAGCATCCTTCAATCGAAGCCATGCGCACCATCCCCGCCAACAACGCGGATTCCGCGCTGGGCGAACCAAGTGCGGCCGACCTTGCGCGCTTCGAGGAGCTGGACTTCGCAAGCGGGTCGGAGCTGCATGCGTTCTGCCAGGAGCACGGCTGCACCATCAACGAGGCCTTCCGCATGCGCGAGCGCGCCTTGTGCACCGCCTTTGGAGAGGAGGACGGGCTCGACGGCTACCTGGACTACGTGCTGGGCGTGATGCGGGCTTCGGCAACCGATCCCATCGGGAACCCGCCGCGCACAATGGGCGGGCTGATAGGAGGAGAGGCCAACCTCGTAGCCTCGTGCTCGGAGGCAGGGACAGGCACGCTGGCCGGGCTTCCCGCCCGCGCGATGCGCTACGCACTCGCCGTTTTGGAGACGAACGCATCGATGGGACGCATCGTTGCGGCTCCCACGGCAGGGTCCTCGGGCGTGATTCCCGCCGTGCTCCTTGCCCTGCAGGACGAGCGGGGGCTCGACGACGCCACCATGCGCGATGCACTGGTGGTGGCAGCCGCCATCGGCTATCTGATCGCCCGAAACGCCACGGTCTCCGGAGCCGAAGGAGGGTGCCAGGCAGAAATCGGATCTGCAGCGGCGATGGCCGCGGCAGCCGTCGCGCACATCGCCGGCGGCTCGCCCTCCGACTGCATGAACGCGGCGGGCAACGCGCTGGAAAGCATGCTGGGCCTGGTGTGCGACCCGGTGGCGGGCCTGGTGGAGACGCCTTGCCAGAAGCGCAACGCCGCGGCCGCCATGGTTTCCCTGGTTTCCGCCGACATCGCACTTGCGGGCGTGCAGAACCTGTCGACGTTCGACGAGACGGTGGAGGCCATGTACAAGGTGGGTCGATCGCTGCCCTTCGAGCTGCGCGAAAGCGCCTTGGGCGGCATGGCGGCAACGCCTTCGGCATGCGCCTGGTGCGATGGTTTCAGAGGTGGCTGCGCGTGCGGGTAAGCGGCGACTGGACGCGGTCGCTTTCGCCAAGGCGGGCCTGAGCAGCCGATCGCGCCGCGTTAAGGAAGGCTATGCGAACAGCTCGGCGATCTGCTCTTCGGAATAGCCCTTCTCGCGCATCAGCGCAGCAATGCGGTTGGCCTCTTCTTTGGCTCCTTCTTCGCGACCTTCTTCGCGACCTTCTTCGCGACCTTCTTCGCGGCCTTCTCTGAGGCCTCTCTCGCGGCCTTCTCTGAGGCCTTTCCTGATGCCTTTCTCGAGGCCTTTCCTGACCCCTCTTTCCAGGCCAACCCTCTCTGCCCAGTCGCGCTGCGATTGCATCTCGCGCTCGGACCACAGGTAGGCATCGTATGCCTTTTCCAGTTCGGGATCGTTGATGGCACGCCCGTACTGCTGGGCGAATTCTTCGATGCTCTTCACGTTCAGGCTCATCGCATCCACCTCCGCTTCGTCACGGTAGCCGCTGGCGAGCAGGTAGAGCCATGCCGTCAGGCGGTCTGCCATCACCTCCCCGTCCAGGCGATTATAGCGCCTGCGCACTTTTTCGAGCTCGACGACCAGAAAGACCAGCCGCGGCCTCGCCTCTCCCGCCGCGTTTATCGAATCACCTGCAGGGTCTTCCCAGCGCATCCTGCATACGCTTAT
>CACXFZ010000115.1 GCA_902767025.1 uncultured Coriobacteriaceae bacterium | reverse complement strand
CGCCTGTCTTCGCATGTGCTGCGGTCCTAGGTTCGCCTGCGCCGCGACGGTCGTGTTTGGCCCACCGTCTTCCGCACGTGCTGTGGGCACTGGAGCTGCCTGCACGCTCAGCCTGCCCCGCCGAACCACCTGCCGCTCGCGCCGCGAGCAGGATTCTTGCCAGCTTTCCCGTTTTCAGTCAATAAAACCGAGCTGGGACTTTTGAGTCCACAAGGCGCGTGGCAAAAGCAATGGCCCGGTGGCTCATCCCCCGGGGCCTTCGTGCTTGTTGCTTGCGGAAGCGCCGCCGTGCGGCCTAGGCGTACTTCAGGAACGCCTCGTAACCTTTATATGCTTCGTAGACGTCGGCCTTGCTGACCACTTCCCAGGGGGAGTGCATCGACAGCACGGCCACGCCGCTGTCGATGACGTTCATGCCGTACTTGGCGAGCACGTAGGCGATGGTGCCGCCGCCTCCCAGGTCGACTTTGCCCAGCTCGGCGGTCTGGTAGGCGACCTTGCCCTTTTCCATGACGCCTCGGATCTTGGCCATGTATTCTGCGTTCGCGTCGTTCGAGCCGCTCTTCCCGCGCGACCCGGTGAACTTGTTGAACACCAGACCGCGACCCAGGTATGCGGTGTTCTTCGCCTCGAACGCCGACGCATAGGTGGGGTCGAACGCCGCGCTCACGTCGCTCGAAAGCATGTGGGAGCTGGCCAGCGCGCGCCGCAGCGCCAGGTCGCCCGTCTCGCCCGCGAGCTCCATGATCTCGGCGACGGTGTTCTCGAAGAAGCGGCTGGTCATGCCCGTGGCGCCCACGCTGCCGATCTCCTCCTTGTCCACCAGGATGCACACGCCCGTGCGCTTCAGCTTGCCTGCATGCAGCTGCGCCATCAGGCTGGGGTATGCGCACACGCGGTCGTCCTGCCCGTAGCCGAGCACCATCGATTCGTCCAGCCCGGCCGAGCGCGCGCGTCCCGCCGGCACCACTTCCAGCTCGGCGGACAGGAAGTCCTCCTCGCTGTCGAAGCCGTACTTCTTCATCAGCACGTCGAGCAGGTAGGCGCGCATCGGCTCCTTCAGCGCAATCGCTTCGGGCGAGTCTTCGTCGGCCTTGCCTGCTTTCTTCTGGTCGGCTTTGTACGGACGGCTGCCCACCAGCACGTCCAGGTCCTCGCCTTCGATGACCTTCGGTGCCTCGCGCTTCATCTGCTCGGCGCCCAGATGGGGGAGCAGGTCGGTGACCACCAGCACCGGGTCGTTGGGGTCTTCGCCCACCACCACGTCGATCACGTCGCCGTTCTTCTTGGCGACCACGCCGTGGATGGCCAGCGGCAGGGTGACCCACTGGTACTTCTTGATGCCCCCGTAGTAGTGGGTGTCGAGCAGCGCGAGGTCGCCGGCTTCGTACAGGGGGTTTTGCTTGATGTCCAGGCGCGGGGAATCGATGTGCGCGCCCAGGATGTTCATGCCGTGCTCGATCGGCTCGGTGCCCAGTTGGAACAGGATCACGGTCTTGCCGGCGATGTCGGCGAAGACGCGGTCGCCGGGCTTCAGCTGCTGCTTGCGCGCGCGTGCCTCCTCGAGCGACACGTAGCCTGCCTCGCGGGCCAGCTGGATGGCGCGGGAAGCGCACTCGCGCTCCGTCTTGCATTCGCTGATGAAGTTCATGTATCCCTGCGCCAGGGACTCGAGGTCCTTTTCCTGTTTGGCGCTGTAGCCGATCCAGGCGTTCTTGCGTTTCATGTGCGTCTCCTTGCTGTACGGGGCGCGCCCGCAGGGCGAACGCGCGCGAGATGTTTGCTTCATTATCGACGGGCAACAAGATATGCTCGGCCGTCCGCAAAATAATCACAAGATGTTGCGATTTAAGGGGTTGGCGAAAGGAGGCTCTTTGCTACAATGGCTTACCAAGCGGTTGCTTTACGGCAACAGCTTCATGTGACTCTTGACACAGGACAATCGCACCACAATCGCACCACCTCGGCTGGCGTTCGCGCCGGCTTGTCTCTGCCAATCAAGACCGCATGGCGCCTGCGCACACACACGCTGTTCAACGAACGTGCTTGCGCTTTTCTCGGTCTAACCGCCGTCCTGGGCACTGCTCAGGACGGCGGTTTTTTGCTCGCCTGGGGATGAACCGGACGCGACGATGGGAAACGGCATTGGACAAAACGAAAACCGGGTAGGCGTCCTATAACCAACCCGGTTCAGTAAAGAAAATGCTGCCCGACTCGGCGGGGCATCCTCATCCCGGATTCTAGCGTGAAACACCTGCGCACGAAACCTCCTCACGGGGGGAAGCGACCCGTTCGCCCTGCATGATTGGGTCGCCAAAATGAGTCAATGGTGGTAGCAGAAGCTCAAAGATGCTAGAATAGTCTTGGGCAACTGGCGTGTCTCGAACAGGCCAGGGGAAGCAAGTAGACGTTGAAGGAAACGCCTATGAAAACTGAACAGATGATCACAGGCAAATCGAAGGGCTCGGCCCTGCCTGCAGTTGCGGCATCACGCAACATCGTGCTCTTGGGAATCGTGCTGGCGCTGATCCTGTGCCTGGGTGCATGGGGTGCTCACGCGGCAGACCCGCAACCCGACAATCCCAACACGTCGCTGAAGGCAACAGCCGTCGACGAAGCCGTCGTGGCCGTCGTGGCCGACCATGCCTATGTCACGGTCGATGGCCAGGTGGTCACCGGCACCGGCTTCAAAACGCCCATCGGCAAGCAGCTTGCTTTCGACGTGGCTGCTGAAGACGGCTATACGGTTACCGACGTGTCGGTCGCGGAGATCGACGGCACGCTCCTGGGCTATTCGAACGACGGCTCGACCTATGCCGTCGACGCCGCAGACGTGGTCAACGGCCTGACCATCACGGTCGTGACCGCGACAAGCGACCATGTCAACGCCGGCCGGACCGAAGACGACGACCAGTCCGCAACCCCTGCGGGCCAGCCCATCTCCGCAACGGTTGCGGTAGCCGAACAGGCCCTGGTTTACGACGGCACAGACCAGCCGGTTCAGCTGGTGCTGCTCGACGAAAATGGCGCCGAGCTGGAAGGCTACTTCGCGATGGACGGGCCCACCGTGAAGGACGCCACCAACGGCCCCGTCGCCATCGAGTGCACGAGAGCGGTCATCCGCGACATCGACGGCAACGACGTCACCGACCAGTTCAGCCTCACGTTCCAGGCGGGCAACGTCACCGTCGATCCCGCGGTTATCACCATCGCCACGGAGCTCAGCGAGCCCAACCGCACCCAAACTGCGGTCTATGGCGAAACGCTCACATCGAACATCGATTTCGCCATGCCGTTCATCGACGAGCTCGAACAGATAGAAATCCAGCCGGCCACGCTCACGGAAATCGGCCACATCGTCAGCAAGCCCACGATCGACTGGAACGGCGTCAACAGCGCGAACTACCTTGTCGAGGAAGACCTGGGCTGGCTTGAGATCACGCCCGTCGATGCCGAGATCGTCATCAAGGCCCTCAATGCCGAGCGCGAATATGACGGCACGCCGCTGGTGGGCACCGAATACGAGCTCCAGGCGCCTTCCCGCTACCACGCCGAAGTCACGTTGTCCGGCAGCCAGACCGACGCTGGTTCTTCGAAATGCACCGTGGCGTCGTACAAGATTCTCGACGAGCTGGGCAACGACGTGACGGACACCTTCGCCAGCATCCAAACGGTTGCGGGTACGCTGACCGTCAAGCCCAGGACGCTGAGCATCAGCACGCCGGGCGACAGCAAGGCATACGACGGCACGCCGCTGACCGCGTATTCCAGCGAATGGATTCACGGCTTCGTGACGGGCGAGACGGCAACGGCCACGATCACGGGCTCCCAGACGCAGGTGGGTTCGAGCCCCAACACGTACAGCATCGTGTGGGACGGCACCGCCAAGCAGTCGAACTACAGCATTAAAGACACCCTGGGCACGCTCGAGGTTTACACCGCGGCAGCCGCGACGACGCAGCAACAGACCACGCAGACGACCCAGACTACGACGGTCAACAGCACCGCTCCCGCCGTGGAGCCCGCCCCCGTGGTGGTCGAGGAAATCATCTACGAGACGGTCTACGTCGACGAGCCCGCGCAAACCTACACGGCCGTCGAAGACACGCCCGCCGTGGTCTACGCGACCGAAAGCGCATCGGCGCAGGAGGAAACGCCGGCATCCCCGCTGCAGGCGATGACCGACGTGATCGAAGACGTGGTGTCCACGGTGACCACCGGCACCACAGGCGACAGCTCCGAAGCGTCCAAGCCCAAAGAGGAAATCCTCGACGACGACGCAACGCCGCTGGCCGGCATCGAAAAGGTCGACTCGCCCCCGGTGGCCCCGTGGATCATCCTGGGCATCATCCTGCTGGCCGTCATCGGCGCCCTGTTCGCCATCCTGTTCGGCAAGAGGAACAAGAAAGACCAGGAGCAGAAAGCCTAACCACTCGCCATTCCGCGACTAAGCGACAGGCCACTTGTCATCGGACAAGTGGCCTGTTCTTTATATAGTCGCATGTCGGTGGGGAAGCGGGGTGCGGGCCTGCAGGATTCTTGGAAGATTTCGCGATTTGGATCGCGTGCCGAAAGTTGGTGTCACGGGCCGCTTTGAGACAGAAGCGGCCATTGCCTAGAATCGAGATTTGACGAAGTAATCGATTCGAGAGAAAGGCAACGGCCACCGATGG
>CACXFZ010000114.1 GCA_902767025.1 uncultured Coriobacteriaceae bacterium | reverse complement strand
GTGGAAGCAGCAGCCGAGCCCCACTCCCAGGTTCCGCCAGGCTCGAACCCGTCATCCCGAGCAACCCCCGTCATCAATCCCGAGCCGAAGGCGAGGGATCCCCTGCCGAGACGGGGAGATCCTTCTACTCCGCGCTACGCGCTCCGCTTAGGATGATGCTGATAATGAAAATCGGCTCGCAACACGCGGCGCCCGAGCGGCCAGCGAAGCGTCGCCGTGGGCCGGGTCCGCCAGACTCGCGACAGAGTCAACCCGCCAGCTTCCGCCAGGCCCCCGGCGCCCCAGCGGCGAGCGCAGCAAAGCCGCGGTGTAGGTCGAGGGAACTCACAACCGAGCCCCGCCCCCAGCTTCCGCCAGGCCCCCACACCCCGCAGGTTTCGTCAGGAGCGCGGGGAGTCAGAGGAAGGCGGCCACAACAGCGAAGGGCGTCCAGGGGCCCCAGGTAAGCGGGAAAGCCCGGCGACGCGTACTCAATGTACGCGAGCCGGGCTTGGAGCGCTTAGATGGGCGGCTGGGCGTCCCGCAGCGTCGAGCTCGTAATCGGCCCCCGATTACGAGCTAGTCGATGTCGTCGATGTCGATGTCATCATCCGTGTCGCCGAAGCCACTGAAGTCTTTCTCGACCTTGGTGGGCGTGACGGCGGCAGGAGCAGCAACCGTAGCATTGACCGTGGGCGTGGTGTAGGTGGCCACGCTAGGCTCAACCTCTTCCGGCTCCACGTACTCTTCAACGTCGGTTACGCGTGCACGCTTGCGGGCCATGCCAGCACCAAGCTGGTTGAGGATGCTCTCGGAGCTGTTGATGAAGTCCTTGAGCATATCGGAATAGCGGCCGCGTGCGTCTTCGCGATCGTCTTCGAGCTTGCGGATCTCGTCCAAGACGCGCTGCTTTTCGGCATTTGCCTTGTCGAGGATACGCTGGGATTCGTCCTCGGCATCGCGCTTGGTGTTCTCGGCAGCGGTGTTCGCGTTGGCAATAATCTCGTCGGCGGAACGCTGGGCGATCACAAGCGCCTGCGCGATAGCGGAGTCTTCCGCCTTGTGGTCGGCAACGATAGCCTCAAGCTCCTTGATGCGGTTGTCGCGAGCCTCGAGGTCGGCCTGCGTAACGGCCTCGCCTTCAGCCTTCGTTGCAGGAGTTGCCATCTTCTCGGCGGCACTCAGTTGCGACTTCAGGCTCTCGATCAGAGCGTTCATTTCATCGACTTCATTGGCAACGCGCTCGAGGAAGACGTCAACCTCGTCTACATCGTAGCCCTTGCGATCGATAGAAAAACTTACGTTGTTAACATCAGCTGACGTCAGTGCCATCGGGATTCTCCTTCGTTTCTAGTTCGCCCTTTACACTATAGCCTTGCCGTTAAAACAGCCTTGCCACCAATGATACGACCAATTGTAATACAAACAACGCAATAATGGGGGTGATATCTATAGCTCCCCCAATAGGTGGTATGAGTTTGCGAAACAAGCCGAGGTACGGCTCGGTGACCATCGCGACGAACCGCTTGATGTCGCCGAACACCGCGTTGCGCGGCTCGGGGATCCACGACAGGATGCAGTACGCGACGATTATCAGCGAGTAGACGTTTCCCAGCTGGAGTATCAACCAACGAATCATCTAAGCTCCCAACTCCTTCGAGCGGGCAACGGCCGCCTGCACGCCTTCGTGCATGGCCTGGGTGAACCCGGCGGCCTCCATTGCCTTGAGCGCCGCCTCGGTCGTGCCTCCGGCAACGCAGATCTGATCGCATGTTTCGCGGGCGGACAGCCCGCAGGACCTCATGTACACCGCCGTGCCCTCGGCCGTGGCGAGCGCCAGCGTCTGCGCCGCCTCTTCGTCGAGGCCCGCCTGAACGCCGGCCTGCGCCATCGCGTCCACCAGGGCCGCGATGTAGGCAGGGCCGCTGCCGCTGACCGCCGTGACGGCGTCCATCTGGTCTTCGCGCACGGTGACCGCCTCGCCGATGCTGGCGAACAGCTGCCGCACGGTTTCGACGTCGCCGTCGGCAACGTTCTGCCCGGCGCACACGCCCGTGGCGCCCAGCGACACGCGCAACGGCACGTTGGGCATCGCGCGCACCACCCGCGTCGTCGCGGGAAGGGGCTGCTGGATGGTCGCCGTGGTCACGCCGGCCGCCACGCTGACCACCAGGGCGTCCGCCATCCAGGCGAACCCGCCCATCTCGGCAAGCACCTGGGGCAGGACCTGGGGCTTCACGGCCATCACGACGATGTCGCACGGCTCGAGCTTGGACACGTGGTCCACGCAGGCGACGCCGTACATGTTCTGGATGAGCTCGCGCTTGCCCTGGCTGGGGTTGACCACCTGGAAGTTGCGCGCGGAAAGCTGGGTGGCAATGCCCGAGGTC
The DNA here is from genome assembly GCA_902767025.1 of uncultured Coriobacteriaceae bacterium. Lineage (GTDB taxonomy): Bacteria > Actinomycetota > Coriobacteriia > Coriobacteriales > Eggerthellaceae > CACXMZ01. Next base: position 4,445 of record CACXFZ010000114.1, on the reverse strand, counting down.
GCGCCGAGCCAGCCAGCGAGCATGGCCTGTCCCAGATGGCCGGCGCCCACCAGGGCTATCGAGGCATCGTGCAAGTCGATGCGCGATTCGCTGGCCGACATGGGCTAGATCACTCCCTGGCCGCGCAGCTTCATGAGCTCGGCGTCGGTGAGCTGGTTGCCGCGCACGACGGCAAACACCTTGTCGGCGATGCAGTCGACGCTGGCGTCGAGCGCGCTTGCCACGCCGAACGAGAAGTCCAGGATGCGCTTGGACAGCTGGCTGTTCGTGTTGCGCAGGCTGAGCACCACCACATCACCCGCACGCAGCGTGCGCGCCACGTGCTCGACCTCGTCGTAGGCCACCGGCGAGATGACAACCACGTTGCGCGTGGGCTTGTGGCTGGCGGAACCGCCACCTTCGTAGGCGCGGTACGGGTCGTAGGAATCTCCCGCAGCCGGACGCGAGGTGACAGGCGCGTGGGCGTTTGCACCGCCCTCGGCAGAAGACGGGGCGGCTTGGTCGTCGGTGCGGCTGAACAGCGAGTCGTAGCCGCTGCGGCGCGGCTGGCTGGATGCGGGCTCCGCCGAGGCGGGCGTGTCGTACTCGTTGCCGGAATGGGTGTAGTCTCTGGCATGCCCCACCGAATTGCGGGCACCCAGGCCGGTGCGCCGTGCAGGCAGCGGGTCGCGTGTGAGCGACTCGGGAACCTGCGTGCTGGCGCGCACTTCGTCGTAGCTGACCAGGGGCGCCGAGCTCGAGCGCCTGCGCTCGCTGTAGGTGGGAGCGGCGTCGCGGTAGCCGGAGCGGTAGGAACGGGCCGACGAATCGCGCGTCGTCACCGGCGCGTAGGGCGAGTACTGGTCGTCTTCGTCAGCATCGTCGTCATAGGTGCTGAAATCATCGAAGTTGTCGGAATACGCATCGTATTCGTCTTCGAACTCGTCTTCGTAATCCTCGTCGGATTGGAACCCAAGCTTGCTCTTGATTCCCTCGAACATGCTTCCTCCATCTCAAATCTGGTTTCAAGCTTCCCTGGCTTGCTCGAATGCACCTGACATTCTACCAAAAGTCCTGCTCGCACACGGAAAAACGCACGTTCGCGCAGGATGACCACGGACTCGTCATTCGAAGCCCTCCTGGAAGACGGCCCGCCCGATGCGAACCAGGGTGGCGCCCTCCTCCACCGCGGCCTCCCAATCCTCGCTCATGCCCATCGAAAGCTCGGTCAGGGCCGGCATGCCGGATGGAAGCGCCGCGTTCGCCTGGTCGCGCAGCTGCCGAAGCGCCGAGAAGCACTCCCGCGCCACGTCGAGGTCGCCCTGCGGGGCCATGGTCATCAGCCCGCGCACGCGCACGTGCTCCAGCTCGCCCGCCTGAGCCAGCAGGTCGCCGAGCTCGCCGGGGGCCGCGCCGCCCTTGGCCTGCTCGCCCGACACGTTCACCTCGATCAGGATGTCTTGCACCTTGCCCGCCGCCGCGGCCGCACGGTCGATCTTGGGCAGGTGCTCGGCCTTGAAGACGGAATGGACGAGCTGGGCATGGGCCACGATGTCCGGGATGCGCCGCGACTGCACGTTGCCGATGAAGTGCCATCGCGCCGCGGGAAGCGAGGTCGCCTTGAGCATCAGCTCGTCGGGGCGGTTTTCGCCGAAGTCGGTCGCGCCCGCCTGCATCGCTTCTGCCACATGCGCCACGTCGGTGGTCTTCGACACCGCCACCAGCGCAACCTCGCCGGGGTCGCGCCCGCACGATGCGCACACGGCATCGAGTGATGCGCGCACGCCCTGGTACTGCTCTGCTACCGCCATATGAACTCCTTGCTAGATGGTTTGGCCCGCCTCTGCCGACCAGGCGAAGGCGCCATGGCGCCCGCACGTGCCCGCTTCGGCGCGAAACGAGTAGAACAGGTCGTTGTTGCACACCGTGCACAGGCCCGTGTCGGCCAGGCGCGCCGGGTCGAGCTCTGCGCGCTGCAGGTCGAGCGACACCGCCAGGGCCAGGTCCAGATACGCCTTGTCCGCGCTTTTGCCGGGCAGGACGATGGGGTCTTCGATGCCGAAAGCCGCGCTGAACTCGTCTGCCACCTCGCGCCCCACCTCGAAGCACTCGCGACGGATGCACGCGCCGATGTAGGCGTTGACCTCCGAGGCCGCGCAACCAGCCTGCTCGCACAGGGTGGCAAGGCTCTTGCATGCCAAGTGGGCAACCGTCGAGCGCCATCCGCAGTGCACGACGGCGAACTGGCCCGTCGGCGCCACCAGCACCAGCGGCAGGCAATCGGCGAAGCACAGAAGCGCCGCCACTCCCCTGCATGCAGCCACGACCGCGTCGCACCCCGCATCGGCGCGCGCGTTGTCGGCGGCGATCGCCGCAGGTGCGTTGTCACGTGCCACCACGATGGTGTCGCGATGCACCTGGTTGGGGGAAAGCAGCGGAGCCCCGGCACAGCCGAAGGCGTCCATCACCGCCTGGCGGTTGAGCTGCACGTCGCGCGCCCCACTCGCCCGTTCCACGTTCAGCGACGCGCACGGCTCGGGGCTGAACCCGCCGGTCCTGTGGGTGAACGCCACGCGCACGCCGCACGCATCGAACAGCGCCTGGTCGGTTTCGGCGGTCAGCGTACCGTGCGCGGTGCCGCCGTCGGCAGCGGCGCCGTCGAGCGAGTACGCAAAACGGCCGCGGGACAAGCTTGGGAGCGGAAGTCCTGCGGCCGTGGTCATGCGTGTGAAGACGGACTAGTTCTGGCGCTTGAGGAAATCGGGGATGTAGTCTTCGTCGGCGAAGCGTCCCGTGGACGTGCTGGCTGCAGGAGCCGCGTAGGCCGGCGCACTCGAAGCGGGGGCGCTGGCCGGAGCCGGGGTCGCGAACAGGTCGCTGCGCGAACGGGAGCCGTCGGTCTTGAAGCCGGTGGCGATGACGGTGATGCGCACCTTGTCGCCCATCGACGGGTCGATGATCTGGCCGTAGATGATGTTGGCGTTGTCGTCGGCGCACTGCTCGACCACCATGGCCGCCTCGTTGACCTCGTTGAGCGTGAGCTCGGGGCCGCCGGCGATCGAGAACAGCACGCGCGATGCACCGGCGATGCTGGATTCGAGCAGGCGGGAATTGGTTGCCTGGGTGGCGGCGTCGAGTGCGCGGTTTTCGCCCTCGGCGATGCCGATGCCCATCATCGCCGTGCCCGCGTCCTTCATGACGGTGCGGATGTCGGCGAAGTCGAGGTTGATCAGGCCGGGGATCGTGATCAGGTCGGTAACGCCCTGGATGCCCTGGCGCAGCGTGTCGTCGGCGATATGGAAGGCATCGAGCATGCTCGTCTTCTTCTCGACGATCTCGAGCAGGCGGTCGTTGGGGATGACGATGAGCGTGTCGACCTTCTGGGACAGCAGATCGATGCCCTGCTCGGCCTGGTTGCGGCGCAAGCGGCCTTCGAAGCTGAACGGCTTGGTGACGATGCCCACGGTGAGCGCGCCGATTTCCTCGCGCGCGATCTCGGCCACGACCGGAGCCGCGCCCGTGCCCGTGCCGCCGCCTTCGCCTGCGGTGACGAAGACCATGTCGGCCTCGGCCAGCGCGTCGCGGATCTCTGCGCGGCTTTCCTCGGCAGCCTGCGCGCCCACCTCGGGGTTCGCGCCGGCGCCCAGGCCACGCGTGAGCTCTTCGCCGATATGGATGGTCCTGTCGGCATCCGACAGAAGAAGCGCCTGGTGATCGGTGTTGATGGCGATGAATTCCACGCCCTTGATCCCCGATTCGACCATGCGGTTGACCGCGTTCGTTCCGCCGCCGCCAACGCCTACGACCTTGATGACCGCAAGATTCGTGTCGACTGCTGTGTTGTAGCTATAAGGCATTGTTTCCTCCAACGGTGAGCCGTGCGTTTCTGCTACGTTGTTTCCGTTTCCCGTGCTTTCTTGAACACGGGGTGATTGTACACGAAGGGTGCGTGTTTGCAAATGCATCCACGCCCGTTCACACGGGAACACCTGCTCAGGGGCTCAACATGCTTGCGGGACCGCCGAGAAGGATGGCGGTCCCGCATTTCGCGGGCGGTTCTGGGAGGGATGGTCCCGCTTCCGCGATACCCACAGGCAGCTGTCAAGTCGCAAGCGCTCACAGCCCCCGGGGCAGGAATTGTCTCGCTTGGCGAATGCTACTTGTCCTTCTGGAACGCGTAGGTGTAGGAGAACGACTCGGGGCTGTAGTAATCCACGGGTTGGCCGTCCACCTCGGCATAGGGGTAGCCGAACATGTTCAGCGCTTCGCCCGCCTGCGCAGGCGACAGCGTGATATCGCGGCCTTCGCTGAGCTGCACGCGCTTTTCGTCGCAGTTGCCCCAGTAGTATTCCTTCTTCTTCAGTGCTTCCTCGCTGGATTTGTCCAGCTTGTCGGTGAGCACAGCCTTCAGAACGTCTGCCGGATCGGCCGAGAACCAGCCCGTCCCAGCCACGTAGAACGATGCC
>CACXFZ010000113.1 GCA_902767025.1 uncultured Coriobacteriaceae bacterium | reverse complement strand
CCGGAACACAGGGGACAGGGCACTGTGATGACGAAGCACTCGAAAGCAGCCGCTTTCGCAATGCCCCTGCAGTGCCGCCAGCTCGTTTCCCTGCCGATGAACACGGGTGCTTCTTTTACTCAGTCGTAATTTACTAAAGTACACTCGAGCATTCTTGGCCGAGCGGGCAACCGTGGGCGGTTGCTCCAGGGTGTTGGGGTATTGGCCAGATTCGAAACACCCTTTCTGTCCTAAATGAAACTGGTCAGACTCTTCAATCGCGGCATCCGGTATCCAGGAAGTTCAAGAGCATTGCACGTGACCGGTTGCTTGAAGCGTCTTCTGGGCGTAAAACCACGCCTTGTCGGCATCAAGCTATTGGAGCTTCTTAGGAAGATTTCGGTACACATCTCTCCGATGGCCCGCCCTGAAAAGGGTGATTGTAACCACTTCGCTGTCCACCGTGCCCACGAGCCGGTATGTGCCGATGCGCCACCGCCAGCCCGAGTCCACACCTTCGAGAGGCTTGGCGTTGCTGAGCGCACAGGGGTTCTCGGCCGTTTCGAGCTCTTTTTTCACCCAAGCAAGGATGATCGTCCGCTGCGTCTTGTCGATCTTTTTCAGGTCGCGCAACGCACGATTGGTCCACTCGACCTTGTATGCCATGGCGAGCCTTACCCTAGAAGATCAATGACTTCGTCGGTGGAGTAGCGCACGCCGTCGTCATGCTTGATGGCATCTCGCAGGTCGCGCGCGTCCAACTCGTCCTCAAGACGCTCGAGCGTCCATTCCCGGACAAGCCCCGAAAAACTCTTGCCGTATATTTCGGCGAAGGCGGAAATCCACTCCTTCTCTTCTTCTTCGAAACGGATTGCGGAAACCTGCTTGCTCATAGGAACCTCCATGCGTATACGACGTATACGGTATCCTATCGCTTACCGTATACGTTGTCAACGCATGCGTTGCAGTAACGCGATTTCTTTCAAGGAACGCCAGCGGTTTGTTGCATGCCTAACACAGGTGCCTGACCCCTGTTCGCGTAGAGGCCGGGCCCTGTTCGCGGCAGTAGCGCCCGTCATTTCACCGCGTAACGCATCAGCCAGCAGTCCTGCCGCTGGCCCTCGTGCAGCTCGTGGGCGGGTAGGTCGCCGACGATCTCGAAGCCGGCCTTCTGGTAGCAGCGCACGGCGCGCGCGTTGGCCTTGCGCGGGTCCATGACCACGGCCGTCGCCCCGCGCTCGCGCACGAGCCAGTCGGTCGCCAGGCGCACGTAGCGCGTCCCGATGCCGGCGCCCCACAGGTCCGGCTCGCCGATGAACTGGTCCATTGCGTACACCGACTCGCCCGTGTCGGGCATCCGGTACAAGTCGAACAGCGGCCCGTACAGCCGGTAGAGCTGTCCGTAGCCGACTGCCTCGTTGTCGAGTTCGATGGCAACGCGTAGGAACTCGACGTCATGGTCGGGCGGGCCGAAGAAGTGCGCGGCCACGTCGGTCTGCGTCCAGTGCGTGTCGCGGCCTTCGTAGAACTCGAGCACCCGCTCGTCGGACAGCCACTTCGTCATCTTCGGCAAATCGCACGCGCACAGCAGGCGCATCCGCAGGTTGCCGTCCTCGGCCAGCAGCAGGTCTCGCTTGCCCGCGATGGGGGTTGCGGGGTCGAGGGCCCTGAAGTCCCGCATGTTCCGCCCCTTTCTGCCTCAGTAGAAGAAATCTGCATCATTACGAATGCCAATGATGCAGATAGCTATCTCATGACGCAGATTATCGTCCATCCTTGCTTGTTTCCAACAGCGATAGGAGCAATGGCAGTACGGCGCCGACGGCAAGCATGGCGAGGGCAAGAAGCCCGAACGGCGGCAGCGGGTCGGCCGTGTGCGGTGTCGAAGATGCGACGGTGCCGCGCGCCTGCGCCGTATCCGCCGTCGACGGTGTCGTCGAGCCGCCCTTCTTCTGCCCAGATCCGCCTCCATTGTTTCCGTTGTCGGGGTCCGGGTCGGGGTCGGGGGCGGGGGTCGGATCGGGCTCCGGCTTCGGGTCCGGCTGCGGCTCAGGTCCGGGAGGCACGGGGGCGAGCTTGGGAATCTCGACGTCCTTGGTCTGCGCCTGCGCCCACGACACCCCGAACTCCGCGGTGTAGGTGCGCGTGCCGGCCGCCGTCTCCGTCGGCTCCTTCGTCACTGCAGAGGTCGTGTCCACGGTCTTGCTTTCCACATGCCCGCAGATCGTGCAGGTGTGCGCGGCCGTCGCCTGGCTCAAGTCCTCGGTCCACGTGTAGCTCGTCTCTCCCCACTGGTGGTCGTCGCCGGCTTTGGTCGCACGTCCGAACACCGGCGTCTCCTCGTATTCCGACGTTCCGAACGCGTACAGCCAGCCGTCGGCGTAGACGCCCGCCAGGTTGTAGGCGGGTGCGTAGGAAAGGGTGCGGTGGTAGGGGGCGAAGGTCGTGGTGCCGGGCCGCATGACGAACGTTTCGGTGCGCTGCGCCCCCTCGGGCAGAAGCCCGTCGATCGTCCTTCCCACCAGGAACAGCCCGTGGTCGGTGGCGACCATGCAGATGTCGCTGCTCTCAAGCGATCCGTCCAGGCCGTCGAACGCCGCCGACAGGTCGGTGCTGCTCAGGCTGCCGTCGTCGGCCACGTCGACGCGCTCCAGGCCGTAGTTGTGGTTGTCGTAATCGGGCGTCACCCAACCCTGCAGGCCGCACACGTAGATGCTGTTTCCCTCCACGGAAACCATCGGTGTGCCGTAGAAACCCGTGGGCTGATACTCGTGCTCGAGCAAGAAGCGCCCAACCGGCGTGTACTCTTCGTCGAAGGCCCTGACGCGCATGTGCGATGGCTTGCCGCTGCTCCAGTCGTAGCTGACAAAGCAGTCGACGATGAAGAGGTTCCCGGCTGCGTAGGCAAGTGCGCTCGCCGTGGTTACCTCGGTGCCCTCCTGCGCGTCATAGGACGCCAAATGCTCGAAGGTGCCCTGTTCGATGTCCATGCTGTACAGGTGCCAGTACTCGGTGGCAGCCGTGTCCACTGCGGGGGTGGCTCCCAGCACGTACAGCTTTCCGCCGCCTGCGGCAAGCGAAACCGTT
>CACXFZ010000112.1 GCA_902767025.1 uncultured Coriobacteriaceae bacterium | reverse complement strand
CGCGCCCTCGTAGCTCAGGGGATAGAGCGTCTGCCTCCGGAGCAGAAAGCCGCAGGTTCGAATCCTGTCGAGGGCACCACGCATCAGCCGGTTTGGACATGGAAACAGGAGAGGGAAGGGACTGCAACATGGCAATGTACACGCCCGAATACCAGCCTACTGGCAACGAAGTGGCGATCATCGAAACCAGCAAGGGCACCATCAGGGTGCAGCTGGCCGGTGAGGACGCCCCCATTCACGTGGGCAACTTCGTCGAGCTTTCGAACAAGGGCTTCTACAACGGCTTGAAGTTCCACCGCTTCGTGCCCGGCTTCGTCATCCAGGGCGGTGATCCCAACACCCGCGAACTCGATTCCGAGCAGGTGATCGCAGGCGCCGACAACCCCTATTCCGGTCTGGGTACCGGCGGCCCTGGCTACACGATCAAGGAAGAATTCACGACCAACCCGAACAACAGGCACGAAGACGGTGCGCTGGCCATGGCCCGCTCCCAGGACCCCAATTCTGCGGGTTCTCAGTTCTATCTGTGCCTGGGTCCCCAGTACGGGCTCGATTCGGGGTACACTGTGTTCGGACAGACCGTCGAGGGAATCGACGTTATCGGCAAGCTGCGCGTGGGCGACGAGATCGTGAGCATCTCCATCGAGGGGGCGAACGCATAGCCCGCACCTTGCACGAATTGGTTTGCATCGCACGAAACGAGGGAAGAATTCATGAACAACGAACTCTACCAAGAAGCGCTTAACTCGTACGACAGGGAGGACTTCGCGTCCGCCCTGACCCAATTCACCGACTGCCTGCAGGACCCCGTCCAGGCGCCCGAAGCAGGCGAGATCGGCGAGCTGTACCACCGCATCGGCAACTGCCTGATGAAGCTGCACGAATACGAAGAGGCGATCCATGCCTACACGCAGGCCACGGCGGATGCCGACTACGAGGCCATCGGTGCGGTGAACACCAACCTGGGCAACGCCTACGCTGCCCTGCACGACTACGACAACGCGGTCAAGCACTACGAGATCGCCGTGTCGGACCGCAACTACGACACGCCCTACAAGGCGTATTCGGGCATGGGCAAGGCCTATCTGAAACTGGGCAAGTCGGCCGAGGCAGGCGCGGCGTTCCGTTCGGCCGCTCTGGACGAGACGAACCCCAGTCCCACGCAGGCCCTGCTCAACCTGGGCATTTGCTTCATGGCGCTGGGCCGTCCCGCCGACGCCGTGCAGTCTTACGAGAGCGCACTGCAGTTCGACATGGACCGCGACGCCAAGAACAAGCTGTACGCCAACCTGGGCCAGGCCTATGTGGCGGACGGCAAGATGCAGCAGGCCGTGAACGCCTTCGAAATGGCGCTTGCCGACAAGACGTACTTCCTCAACGACGCTGCCAGCGTCGACTACCAGCGCGCCGTGGGCGCCGTTGCCCAGGGCACGGCGGTCATGGAGCCGGTGGAGCCGGGTGCGGGGCTGGACATGTCCGGCCTGGACATCACGGCCGACGGCGCTCCCGTCTACCACGAGACCGACGAGGAGGTTGCCGCCCAGCATCCGCTGAACCTGGCCGACAGCTACGAGGTCGACGACGGCTACGAGTCGGGCGCCGACCGCTTCCTGAACGCCACCGACGAAGAGCTCGAGCGCTGGAGCCGCGGCGTTGCCCGCCAGGACCGCAAGCGCCGCAACGTCGGCCTGAAGGTGTTCGTGACCATCGCCCTGATCCTGCTGGCGCTGCTTGCCGCGGCCCTGTTCGGCTACACCCAGGGCTGGGGCTACCCGTCGCAGCAGACGGTAGTCCAGCAGCTGTTCGAGGACAAGAACCTGGCCGGTAGCGGCCTGTTCGCCGAAGGCTCGAATTCCCAGGACGTTGCCACGATGCTCGACCCGGTCGTGCAGGACTCCAACGTGCGCATCGACGGCATCGAGAGCTCGTCGAACACGTCGGTCGCCTACGCAACCGCCACGACCCCCGAAGGCGGTCAGGTCAGCTACAAGATCAACCTGGTCCGCGAAGGCATCGGCTGGAAGCTGTCGACGGTCGAGCTCTACTTCCCCTCAGAACAGTAAAGCTGCCGCTGCGGCACGCCCAGCCACCCCGCCTAGGCGCTCCAAGCCCGGCTCGCGTACGTGGAGTACGCGTCGCCGGGCTTTCCCGCCTAT
>CACXFZ010000111.1 GCA_902767025.1 uncultured Coriobacteriaceae bacterium | reverse complement strand
GAGCTCGTCGGTGCGCGTAACGGCCACCTGCGCTTCTTCGAGCAGTTCGATCACGTTGGGCGCCGGATGGCCGTAGCGGTTGGCGGCCCCAACGCTCACCAGGGCGATATCCGGGTCGAGCGCGCCGAGCACCTCTTCGTCAAGCGACGCCTTCGAGCCGTGATGGCCCACTTTCAATATGTCGACCGGACGCAGAAGGCCGCTGTGGGCCAGGCTCGCCAAGGTATCCGCCTCGGCGTCTCCGCACATCAGCGCCGACCAGTCGTCTTGCCCGTCGCCGTCGCAATCCACTCCCACGAGCAGCACCACGCTGTCGCGGTTGCCTCCCTCGTCGACGAACGTGCGGGGCGAGAGCACCTGTGCCGAAAAGCCGCCCCAGCGAAGCTCGTCCCCTTGCGCCAGCCCCACAACCTCGAAGGCTGCCAGACGCGACCTGAGCGAAGCGCATTGGTCGCACGGACACGTGAGCAGGTCCCGGGCAACCGCCACCTGCCTGACGGGCACGCATGCCGCCACCGCTTCGAGCGATCCGCAGTGGTCGTCGTCGGGATGGGTCACGACGAGCAGGTCGATTTCGCGCACGTCGTGGCGCGCCAATCCCTTGACCACATCCACATCGTTGGTGCCCGTATCCACGAGCATCGTCTGTGCCCCGCTGCGCAACACGAAGGCGTCGCCCTGCCCCACATCGAGCATCACGAGCTCGTGCGCATGCAGAAGCGGCATCGCAAAGACCAGCGCAGCCCCCGCCAGCACGCAACCCGAAAGAACCAGGCGCGCACGTGCGGGAGACGGACGCGGCCACGCAAGGTAGAGCGAAACTGCGCCAACGAGCGCAACGCAGCCGGTCAGGGCAACATCCCAGGAGACGCCGATGCAGGCAAAGGGCAGGTGCGCAAGCCAGCGGATAGCCACGCAGCACGCATCGGCGGCCTCGACCATACCCTGCACGACCAGCGAAGCCGGGCTAGGGGCGATGACCGACAACACACCGCCCAGGATCCCTCCGACGCACAGAAGGGCGCACGCAGGCATGGCGACGATGCTCGCCGGCATGCCGACAAGCGACAGGATGCCGAACGTGCCCACGGCAACGGGCATGCTCCCCAACTGAGCTGCCAACGTCATGCCGCATACGTCGGCAAGGGCGCACAGGCGATGCCCGAAGGCTGCATCCACCCACCATGCGAAGTACCGCGCGAAGACGAGGATGGACAGCGTCGCCAGGGCCGAGAGCGCAAAGGACAGCGACATGCTCGCCGTGGGCCACAGGATGCAGAAGGCGAAGATGCACAGGGCCAGCGCATTGACCGGCCATGCGCGGCGGCTGGCGTAGAATGCGCCGACCGTGCAGAACACCATCACGGCAGCGCGCACGGCCGACAGAGGCGCCCCCGTGAGCAGCAGGTAGCATCCCAGCAGCACGACCTGAACAGCCAACGCAACGGCACGCGGCAGCCGCAGCAGACGCGAAAGAAGCATGCAGAAAGCCGCCACGGCCGCAAGGTGGGCACCCGACACGGCCACCACGTGCGCCAGCCCCGCCGCCTTGACGTCCCCGTACAGGGAACTGGAGAACAGCCGCTCGCGATGGGCGAAGGCCATCGATTCCAGCAGGACGGCCCCGTCGCTGTCGCGCTCGAGGTACAAAGCCAAGGCAGCGCGGCGCAGGGAAACCATCGCGCCCACCAGCCCCTGGGGCTGCACCTTCTCTATACTGCCAAACGACACCGTGCCCGCACAACCGTCCATCCACAGCGCATGGGCGTTCGCCTCGCCAGCGGGCTTGAGCGTTGCGTGGGCCTGGAACATCGACCAGCACGGCAGGTCGGCGTCGGCCGGAAGGTACGCGCGCACGGTGACCGCCCGCCCCTCCTGGGTGACCACGCGCGCAGAACACGATGCGCCAAACGTCGAAGCATGTGCGTCTTCGAGCAGCATCACGGCAAGCTCTAACGACCCCGCCTGCTCGACGTACGCCTGGTCGGAGACGAGCGAGGCCGCATGCACCGCACTGCTTGCCACCCCGCAGCACACGCCGAGCACGCACCCCACGGCCCTGGCTGCGGGAAGGCGCATCAGGGCGAACGCACATGCGGCGACGCCCGCACACGCGAGTGCGCAGCAGGCGATGCAGACGGACTGCGACGCTGGCTCGAGCGCAAGGTAGGCGGCAGCGCATCCCACCCAGGACCCCAAAGCGACGAACAGCAGCACAGGGATCGCAGGCCTGCACACCTTGCCTGCAAGCACCTCGTTACCGTCGTCCTCGCCCTGACCGGCAGCCCAATCGGCCAGCAGATGCCAGGTGCCTACACGCATACGAGCTCCGCCAGCGAGGCGTACTTCTTCTGGCCGATCCCCGACACGCGCATCAGGTCCTCGGGGGACGCGAAGGGGCCTTCCGCTTCCCGGCTTTGCACGATCTTGGCCGCCGTGGCAGGCCCGATGCCCGGCAGCGATTCGAGCTCGGCCTCGGTGGCCGTGTTGATGTTCACGAGCGACGAGCCGCCTGACGGCTCTGTGGACCCCACCTGCCCCTCAACTGGCGCAGCAGGCTCCTGCCCTACGATGGGAATAGCCACCTGCTCCCCGTCTTGCACGATGCGCGCCAGGTTCACCGCATCCTGCGATGCGTCTGCGGCAAACCCTCCGGCGGCGCCGACGGCATCCACCACCCTGCTCCCCTGTGCAAGCTCGTACACGCCCGGGCTTGCCACGGCCCCGCTCACGTACACGAACACGGTTGCAGGCGCGGCTGGCGTTGCATCCCGCATCGACGAGGGTGCCTGAACCTGCTCGCTTGAATCGTATGCGGCTTCGGACGATGCGTTGCCCTTGGTGATAGACAGCGGAGGTTGCGTCAGCGCCGTGAACACGTTGCCTGCGACCAGCACGAGCACCACCAAAGACAGCGCCGCGATGCCCAACCGGGCCGGCACCGGCACGTTGCCCGCATGGACCCGCGACGTTACGCGTTGCGCATCTTCGACAAACGGCATGGCCACCCTTTCTTCCCAGGAGTGACCATCGTAGCGAGCCGACGTCGCCGCTTCGTCGCGGGGGGCTCGACAGATCGGTCGCGCGGATGTCGCGCGGTCGTCGCGCCTACGGTCGCAGATTCGTCGCGCGAGCGTCGCACACCCAGGTCAGAGCGGCGTCGGGCGTTGCGCCGCGCCGTTGGGCCGGCATGCGATACGTGAGGTTATTCCTGCGTCTGGGAAGGACGCCGGTGCTTGTAGGCGGGACAGGGGTAGTCGCGCACCGTGGCGTCGTCGGCGATGACCCCCACCCACTCGTCGACCGGCAGGCCCTCTTCGGCCTTGAGCACCGCCGCGATCTTCGCATGGGTTTCCGGGTTGCGCGGCATGAACAGCGTGCAGCAGTCCTGGGCATCCTGGCTGGATATCTCGAAGGTGCCCACGCGCTGCGCGTCGGCGATGATGTCGATCTTGTCGGTGCCGATGAGCGGGCGCAGCACCGGCATGTCGACCGCCTGGTCGGTGCTGGCGATGTTGTCGAGCGTCTGCGAAGCCACCTGCCCCAGGCTCTCGCCCGTGACCAGCGCCTTCGCCCCTTCCCTGCGGGCGATCTCCTGCGCCACGCGCAGCATCAGGCGCCGGTACAGGATCACGCGCAAGGCAGGCGGGGCGCTTGCGGCGATCTGGCGCTGGTAGTCGCCGATGGGAGCCGTGTAGACGCGCGCGATGCAGCCCGTGCGGGACAGCACCTGCGCGATGTCGTCGACCAGGTACTCGCTGCTGGCATCCGACTGGGGACGCCCGCTGAAATGCACGCCGATGCACACCGCGCCGCGGCGCGCCATGCGCCAGGTTGCCACCGGCGAGTCGATGCCGCTGGACAGAAGCGAGACCACCAGTCCCCCGCTGCCCACGGGCAACCCTCCGATGCCGCGGATCGTGCGCGCGTACACGTAGGCCGAGCCCTGCACCACTTCGACGTGCACGGTGGCGTCGGGGTCCTTCATGCGTATGGCCTTGTCGGGAAACGCCTCGTGCAGATGCGCGCCGACAAGCTGGTTGATCTGCATCGAGTCGATGGCGAAATCCGTATGGGAACGCCGTGCGTTGACCTTGAACGACTCGAACGCGCCGAAGTCGTCGAGCGCCTGCACGGCCAGCCGGTTCATCTGGTCCAACTCGCGCTCGCAGCGGTACCCGCACGAAACGCGCGCGACGCCGGGAACCTGGGAGAGCGCCTCCTCCAGGGCGATGCCCTCCTCCAGCGACGCCTCCGGCTTGAACACCACCAGCAGCCTGCCGGAGATGCGCTTCACCTCGCCCACGTGAAACGGGGCGGTCATGGCCTTGATGTTGCGCACGAGCCGCGTTTCGAACGAGGCCCTGTTGCGCCCTTTGAGCCCTATCTCATGGTAATGGACAAGGCATATCCTGTTCAGTGGTTCCATGGCGTGTTGCCAGTGTTCGCGCATCCGCACTGCCGCAAAGGCGCGACGGTTTCTAGTGGTTGGCGGCGTCGATGGTCTCGGGGTCGAACGAAACCTCTTCCTTGGCGATTTCGTCGAAGGCGATCGAAAGCGGCTTCTTGTTGGACGCGCGGGCGACCTCGACGGCGGTCTGGAGCTGGATGGCGCGGTCGCGCTGGCCGCGCAGCATGTCGTTGATGTCGTGGGCCCTATGCGAAGCGATCGAGCACAGCAGGAAACGGTCGTTTTCGGTCTCGTCGAGCAGCGTTTCGATCTTCGGTTCGATAAGCGTCATTGCATTGTCCTTTTCAGTCTTCGTCTGCAAAGCTTTGGATGATGGCCAGCAGGTCTGCCGTCGCCTCGTCCAAATCGTCGTTCACAAGCGTGTAATCATACTCCTTTTTGCGCGCCAGCTCCACTTCGGCGACCTGCATGCGCTTATCCACCACATCGGGAGCTTCGGTGCCGCGCCCCTCGAGCCGGCTGCGCAGCTCGGTCAGGCTGGGCGGCTCGACGAAGATCAGATGGCAGGCGGGCATCTTCTCCTTTACCTGGAAGGCGCCCTGCACGTCGATTTCGAGGATGACCTGCTCGCCGTTGTCCATGTGCTCGATCACGCTGTCGCGCGGCGTGCCGTAGCGGGCGGTGTGGACCTGGGCCCACTCCAAAAACCCGTCGTTTGCCACCAGCTCGTCGAACTCCTGGTCGGAAAGGAAGCGGTAATGCACCCCGTCGACCTCGCCGGG
>CACXFZ010000110.1 GCA_902767025.1 uncultured Coriobacteriaceae bacterium | reverse complement strand
GGACACCATGAGCAAGGTCGAAAGCCAGCTGAAGATGTACAACTACGACGGCTTCTTCAAGTAACCGTCGCACAGAGCATGCAGAAGGCGCCCTGGGTATCCGGGGCGCCTTTGTTTTAGCCTCCGTTCGCGTGCGGGTGGCGATCAGGTTGCGCATCAGCCGATATACTTACCTTGTTGCGATGTTCAAGCATGGCAAAGGGGGATGTTATGGATACTGGTCGTTTGCGTTCGGGAATGCTGCTGTGTGTGGCAGCTTTGGCCGCCTGGGTGCTTGTGTTGGCGGCTCCCGTGTTCTCCTGGGCCGACGAGCCGGATGGGCTCGCCTCTTCGGCAAGCACCGAGGTCGACGAGGTTGCGGATGTTGCAGCCGATGACGGCGCTTCGAAGCCCGACAAGGAAGCTGTAGCCGTTGAAGATGGTGCAACCGAAGGCGATGGCATCGATGTCCAGACCGAAGAACCTGCCACCCAAGGGACGGACATAGCTGGACAGGTCGTTGCTTCGACCACAGAGCCCGATTCGCTTGAAGGCGCATCGGATGCCCAGGTGGCAGACCAGGCCCCAGAGCAGGATGAGCCAGCTGCCGTCCTGGAAGAGGCTTCCGGGGCCGACGAGCAGCTCGAGGATGATTTCGTCGAGCCATCCCAGGCCGATGCTTCGAAATTCGTGCGGCTGTGGGGCAACACGGCGCTGGACACGATGGCGCGCATCGTGCAGCAGGGCTTCTCGTCGAGCCGGTATGCGATCCTGGCAACGAACGCGGGCTACTGGGATGCTCTGGCCGCGAGCGGCCTGGCGGGTATCTACCAGTGCCCCATCATCCTCACCGATCCATCCAACCTGAGCAGCCAGGCACGCACGGAGATAGCGCGCCTCAACGTGCAGAAGGTGTTCATCGTGGGCGGCACGGCGGCTGTCTTGAGTCGCATCGAGCAGCAGGTGAAGGCCATGAACTGCTCCGTTGAGCGCCTGGCGGGCCGAACGGCCGAGTTCACGGCTATCGCGATCTACGAGCATGGGAAGGGCAGATGGGGAAACGACAAGTTTCTGACCACCGTGAAAGGCTATTGGGATGCCCTGTCCATCGCGCCTTATGCCTATGCGCGCAAAGCGCCGATCTTCCTGTACGATCCGCCAACGCAAACCCATTGGCACTCCGGTTCCACCCATAGGGCCTTGAGTGGCGGGCGCGTTATCCTGCTGGGGGGAACCAGTGCCATTCCCGCCTACATCCACGATTACCATGGAGTCGGCGACCTGAGGCTTGCCGGCGACGATGCGTACCAGACGTCGCTCGTGGTGGCGAAGTGGTGCGTGGAGCAGGGGATGAAGGGCACGGCCTGCGGCGTTGCCACCGGAAACGGCTACTGGGATGCGCTTTCCGCCGGCCCGCTGTGCGGCAAGGCCAACATACCCATCGTGCTGGCTGCCGACGCGTTTCCCGTTTGCGTCGACAAGTTCATAAAGGAGCGGGGAATCAAGCAAGGCTACATCTTCGGCGGTCCTGCCGCCATCTCGAACCCGCTGGAGTCCAAGATCCTGGGCGCCCCGGCGAACCCTTCGGTCGTCGACTGCAAGGGCGGCGACGTGTCGCTCACGGGCACGATCGTGCGCAAGGTCGTGCCTGCCGGCGATCATCCCTCGGGGTACCCCTACGTGGTCTACATCCTGGAGTTCGACAATGCAGTGAAGCTGAAGAACGACCTGATGAAGCGCACGTCTGCCACGCGTGCCTACGTGCAGTCCGAGCTGGCTACCAACGGAAACGCGTCCAACCTGACGATCCAGCCGTGGCAATCCTATGTGGGCAAGAAGGTCACAATCCGCGGGAAGCTGCGTTTCGAGCAGGGCACGCCAAATGGAGGCACGCTTCTGCACCTGCTGGGCGATGCGGGCAACAACTACGTCGCCAAAGTCGTTGGGGTGTGGAACTAGCGCTTTAAGGCTAGAGTTTCAGCGAAGATGCGGTGGCGCTCGTGTTGCGGGCGCCACTGTCGTCTGTGCGGGCAAGCACGTCCATCAGGTACGCGGTGGTCTGCGCATGGCCGGCCTCGCTTGCATCCTCGATGCAGGCCTTCAACGTGTCGGGGTCCAGGAAACGCGGCACGTCTTCCAGCACGCGCAGCTCTTCGGTGCGGCCGTGCTTGGCGAGCAGCCTGCTCATCTTCTGCTTCGACACGATTTCCGACAGACGCTCGGGATGGCGCGTTGCCACCCGCGCGGCGAAAGCGCGCATCTCGTCGGTGCCTGTGTTGAGCAGCTTCTTCGCCTCGTCGAACGGCATCAAGTCGAGCTCGATCGCATAGTCGGCCACCAGGTAGGTCATGCCGTGGTTCGCAAACGCCGCAACGGCGTTCTGGGCGTTGGGTCCAACGATGCCAATGCCGTCCAGGTGGGGGCATCCCTGGAATGCGCGGGGACCCACGTAGGCCAGGGTGTCGTGAACCGAGACGGACGACAGCGACGCGCAATCGCGAAACGCACTGCGCTCGATAGTCGTGCAGGCGCCGGGCAGCATGATGGTCTCGAGAGAGGAGCATCCGCTGAAGGCGCGGTCTCCGATGCGCTGCACGGTAAAGGGAACCTCGATCGTGCGCAGCCCTGTGCAATCGCGAAACGCGCCGTCGCCGAGGTTGACAAGCCCTTCGGGCAGCGTGACGTCGGCAAGGCGCGGGCAGTTCCAAAACAGCCCCAGGTTGAGCGCTTCCAAGGATGCGTCGATGTGCGCCTGCTCGAGCGACGGGCAGGAAGAAAACGCGTAGTTGCCGATGAACGTGACCGTGTCGGGTACGCGGACCGATGCGATCGTGGCGTTTTCGGCGAAGGCATTCGACGCGATCAGGCGCACGGGTTTGCCGTCGATCCGCGCGGGGATGTCCACGTCGCGATCTTTTCCGGTGTAGCCGGATACCACCCAGCCGTCGCCGGAAGGCTCGTATGCGAAACCTTGCATCGTCTGTTTCCTCCTAGCCGAGCTTGGGCAGCACGTCATGCGCCTGCTGTTTTAGATCCTCGATCCTGCGTGCTATGTCGAGCTCGCGCTCGGACAAAAGCAGGCTCTTGCTGTGCTCCAGGTAGGACGGGCAGCCGTGTTCGACGACCGCTTGCACCAGCGCGGGGTCGGCCGAAAGCTTCGTCACCATCACCAGCGCCTCCTGCGAATTGTCGCCGCACGCCTCGTCCAGGAAGCGGAAGGCATGCTCGATGCTTGCCATGGTGCTGGTCGTGCGCGCCTCGAATGCATCCACGGCGTCGTTGAACGTCTGCCTCGCCGCCTCGAAGGAGGGCTGGCCCTGTTGCGCGCTCTTCGCGACCTGTTGGCGCACGTCCTCGAGTATCTGGGCCCTGCGCGTTGCCGCATGGGCCCGGTAGCTGGTCGCGCTTGCATGTTGGCTTGCGTGTGCCGACTCTCGTGTCGCATCGCGTATCCAGCGGGCCAGGCAGTCCTGGACGTCGGAGGGGTCTGCGATGCTTGCGAGCGTCTGTATGTCCGAGCGGCAATGCGCAAGCGCTTCCTGCTCGCCGGCCAGCGCATGGACGCGCTCGAGCTGGGCGTCCACGAGCATGCCTACCACCGCGATGCGCTCGTCGAAGGCGGCGTCATGCAAGCGCTGCACGATCCCGTCGTCGATTGCGCCATCGAGCACATCGGCGATGCGGTAGTCGTCCTGGTAGCTGCGGAACAGGTCGTAGTAGGCGCCGAATTCCAGCGCAACCTGCTCGTCCTGGATGTACTGGCCCACCAGGTGCTCGTCGACTTCGATTCCCTCCGCCTCGTAGGTCTGCAGCATGCGCGACAGGTCTTCCCAGCCGCGCGCGGTGACCAGATGGGGCCCGCGCACGTCCTGGCGCACCAGGTAGAACAGCGACGGCTTGGCGTCCAGGAAGGTGGTGATGGCAGGATGCACGCCTGCCGAGGCGGCATAGGACTGCCAGACGGAGATGTCCGGGTCCACCTCGATGCGCTTGATGCGGTCGAGCAGGGCAGGGTCGAACTCGCGCGCCGCGCGGTTGTACTCGGGCGGGTTGCCGGCGCACACGATCACCCACCCGTCGGGCAGGCGGTGCATGCCGAAGGTCTTGAACTGCAGGAACTGGAGCATCGCCGGCGCCAGTGTTTCGCTCACGCAGTTCACTTCGTCCAGAAACAGGATGCCCTGCGCGACGCCGCTTTCCTTGGCCGCGCGGTGAACGGAAGCGATGATCTCCGACATCGTGTAGTCGGACACGCGCTGCTCGCGACCGTCGAATTCGTCGGTGGTGATGTAGGGCAGTCCCAGCGCGCTTTGCCGCGTGTGGTGCGTGATCGAGTACGCCACGAAGTTGATGCCCAGCTCGTCGGCTATCTGCGATGCGATCGCGGTCTTGCCCACGCCCGGCGGGCCGAACATGATGATGGGACGCTGCATGCGCTGGGGGATGCGGTAGTTGCCGATGTCGTCTTTCGACAGGTAGGCGCGCACGGCACCGGTGATCTGCTCTTTTGCCTGTTGGATGTTCACGGTAAGCCTTTCCTAAACGGTGTATGCCTTGCGCGCGGGTTGCCGCACGCCATCGATTGCCTTGTCGTCGAACACAGCCCGGTACGCCCAGGTGGGCACGGCGATGTCTGCACTGTCGGGGCCGTAGAGCACGAACGCGGTGGTGTAGGCGGGCGCGTGCTCGGGGAAGGTTCCCTTGCCGTCGGTGAAGTACACCAGGCCGCCCAAGTCGTCGAACTGGCCCTCTTCCACGAGCGCGTCAACGTAGGCGAACGCTGGCCTGAAATCGGTCCCGCCGCCTCCGCGAACCAGCATCGCATCGTCCCAGCCGTCGAGCTCTTCGACCGAGGTGACCGTGTCGTCGGATTGCACGGCGATGTCGCATTGCAGGATGCGCACGCGCACCTCGTCGAAGAAGCTCTCGCCATGCTTGAACAGGTGAAACGCCGTGCTCACGAACGTGCGCAGGCAATCGCCCTGCACGCTTTTCGACGTGTCGATGACGATGACGAATTCGCGCACACGCCGCTCTTCGCGGTATTCCAGAGGTTCGATGAGCGGCATGTCGCGGTACACGTCCAGTCCGTAGGTGTAGAACACCAGGTCGAACTCGTCGTCGTTGAGCCGCATGACTTCGCCCAGCGTGGCGAAGTGGGCGAGCAGGTCGGTGTAGTCGGTCTGCATACGGGTGGCTCGTTCCAAATCGCCTGCTGCCAGGTCCGCATCGCCGCGCAACCGCGCCGAGTTCGCCTGCAGCTGCATGGCCAGGTGGGCGGCAACCGAGCGCCACGTTCGCATCTGATGCTCTGCGCCCGGACGGTCGAGATGGCGGATGCCCGGTGCGAACCGGCCGCCGTGGTAGGCACGCTCGTCTGAGCCGGGAAGGTCGCCCGCTTCGGTTCCGGCGCTTGCCCCGGGAAGTTCTTCGGGGTTCGCCGGCTGATCGCTCGATGCCCCCTCGGCACCTGCATTGCCGCTGGTTCCTGCTGGCTGGTTCACGTCGATCGAACCCGCACCGCTCGCGCCGTTGCCTTCCGCATCTGCTTGTCCCGGCGGGTGCCACAGTTCGTGGGAATCAACGTGCATCAGCTTCGACCAGCGCTCGACGTGGCCTGCCCAGCTTCCGTCCCTCAGGAAACGGTAGACGTGTTCGGCATCGGCCCGCGCACCCATGTCGTGTTCGATCCGACCTATCACGTGCGCGATCTCGGCGCCTCGGGCACCGGGGCGCGTTCCCATCAGCTGCATCGTCACGCGCTCCGCGGCGATGTCGCAGGACAGGTCCCACCAGTCTTGGTCGAGCGAGGGGTTCGCGTACGGGTGCAGGAACAGGCAGTGCGCCACCGTATGCACCAGGTCGTGTGCGAGGGCATCCCGCCGCGTGGCGAACGCATCCGCCAGCAGACGCGCGTTGAACGCAAGGCGGTATCCGTCGGTCGCGAACGGGTCCTGAACGGCTGCCGGTTCCGCTCCCAGCCGGCCGACCGCGGCAGCCAGGAAGTGGTTGCGCGCCAGCACCGTCGCCTTGGCCACGTCTACGATGTCGTGCGCGAGGGCTTCGAGCTCGCGTTCGTAGTCGCGTTCATGCTCGGTTGGTAAAAGGGCCTGTGCAGCGGTCGGGGTCATGGGAACACTGTACAGGTAATAGCGTGTTGTGTCACACGTCCGGCATGTCGGGTGTTCGAGTTGTCCCCGTTCGGTTGACGACAATTGTCATATGCGAACGGCACGGGATTCTCGGCAATTGGAACTACGGTCGGCTGCTCTGGATAATTGTGTGGTTTTGGGTGCCGAAGACGTGCCAAAACAGGGAACGACGGAAAAGATGATGCGCATTTTGCTAGAATCTAGGCGATTACTACGCGGCCACTGCGTAGGAGTGTGGCATACAAAGGAGGGGGATACCTCTATGAACATCGTACTTTTGGGTGCACCGGGCGCAGGCAAGGGAACGCAGGCTGCAAGGCTTGTTGAAAAGCATGGCCTGTGCCACATTTCCACGGGCGACATTCTTCGCGCGGCTGTCAAGGATCAGACTCCGCTGGGTCTTAAGGCAAAGAGCTACATGGATGCGGGAGACCTGGTTCCCGACGAGCTGATCATCGACCTGATGAAGGAGCGCATCGAGCAGCCCGACACCGCCAACGGCGTCATCCTCGACGGCTTCCCCCGCACGACCACGCAGGCAGTCGCCCTCGACGGCATGCTCGCCGGCCTTGAGCGTCCGCTCGACGCAGCACTGCTCATCGACGTCGACTCCGAGGTCATCGTGGGCCGCCTGACTTCCCGCCGTACCTGCCGCGACTGCGGCCTGATCGGCTCCACCGCCGACGGTGACGCATGCCCCGCATGCGGCGGCGAGATGTACCAGCGCGACGACGACAACGAGGAAACGGTGCGCAACCGCCTCGACGTCTACGAGAAGTCGACCTCTCCGCTGATCGACTACTACCGCGGCAGCGAGCTGCTCGTTGCCATCGACGGCGACCGCGACCCCGACGTGGTGTTTGCGGACGTCGAACAGGAACTGGGGCTCTAGTTTTTCGAAGAAAAACTAGAGCTGCCGACGCTGCGGCACGCCCAGCCGCCCCGCCTAGGCGCTCCAAGCCCGGCTCGCGTACGTGGAGTACGCGTCGCCGGGCTTTCCCGCCTATCTGGGGCCCCTGAGCGCTTTTCGCTG
>CACXFZ010000109.1 GCA_902767025.1 uncultured Coriobacteriaceae bacterium | reverse complement strand
TGGTAGGAGCGGTGGGACTCGAACCCACATTCCCGAAGGAGGCGGATTTTAAGTCCGCTGCGTCTGCCAATTCCGCCACGCTCCCACTG
Organism: uncultured Coriobacteriaceae bacterium; assembly: GCA_902767025.1. GTDB lineage: Bacteria > Actinomycetota > Coriobacteriia > Coriobacteriales > Eggerthellaceae > CACXMZ01. The sequence goes on along the minus strand of CACXFZ010000109.1, from coordinate 2,112 downwards.
TGAAACCGCAGTCGGCGAAAGCCGTGGATATGATAACAAATGCCCTTAGCGCCGCGCCGCATCCAGGATCATTCCTTGCAGAATGTCCGATTCGCAGGCCACGAACGATCCCGTCCCCGCAAGCTTGACGAGCTCTTGCAGGATCACCACGCCCGCGACGATCACCGGCGCGCGCTGCGGCTGAAGCCCGACCACCTGCTCGCGCTGCGCGTTGGTCATGCCGGCCAGCATGCCGAAGACCCGATCCAGGGCCTGCTCCGATACCTCGAAGCCGTGCACGCGCTTCGAGTCGTACGCCTCCATGTGCTGGTCGATGGACACGACCGTCGTGGCGGTGCCGGCGACGGAGACCATCTCGTCGATGCGCAGGCCCTGAGCCCGCAGCTCCTCGAAAAACGGCGAGAACTCCTGGACGCAGAACGCGTGCGCCTGCTCCAGTTGCCCCGGCGTCGGCGGGTCGTCTTGCAAAAAGCGCTCGGTGACGCGACGGCAACCCACGTTGAACGAATGGCTCATCAGGGGGGCCTCCCCCGCCCGGCCGACCATCAGCTCCGTGGACCCACCGCCCACGTCGGTGACCAGGATCTGCTTGCCCTGCCTGCCCTGCGACGCGCCCGCAAACGACAGCTGGGCCTCGCGTTCGCCGGGGATCACCTGCAGTTCAACGCCATGGGCGCGCACGGCATCGACCAGGTCCTGCGCATTGGCAGCATCGCGCGATGCCGACGTTCCCACGGCCACGATACGGACCGGGCAGTCCTCGGTGGTGTAACTGCGCGCGGTCTGCGCGTAGGCGGCAATCTGCGCCTCGGCGCGGGCGAGCGCGGCGTCGCTGATGCGCCCCGCGGCGTCGACCCCTTCGCCCAGGTGGACGAACTCGCTTTGGCGGTGCAGTTCGTGGACGTTCGACCCGTCGCAATCGGCCACCAGCAGACGGCAGGTGACCGTGCCGATGTCGATCGCCGCAATGCGTTGTGCAGGCATGGTTCTATCCTTCGTATCCGAACAGGCGGTCGAGCACCGGGGAATACCAGGTGTCGGGCGCCTTCACCGAATTCACGGCGGGCAAGTCGGCGATGTGCGTCGGCACGCTGGCATCGTCGTTCAGGCCCGTGACCGTGACGGCGTTCTCTCCTTGCTTCACCCAACCGTACTGCTCGCGCATGCGGTCCTCCACGCCCGCCTGCGTGGACAGCGCCGCCACATCCTGCTCGAGCACTTCGTTGCGCTGGCGCGCCATGTCGAACGCGGCGATGGTGCGCTCCTGCTCCCGCACGGCGGTGTAGTAGTCGCGCGCCGCCGGGTACAGCAGCCACGTGGCGGCGACAAGGAACACGGCCGTGGCCAGCAGCACGCGCTTGACGCGCGAGCGGGGAACGATGCGCTGGAATGCCGCGGACAAAAACGAAAGGTCGATGGCGGGCAGCTGGAACCTGGGTGCCGTGCGCTCTGCTGCAGCGGTGCGCTGTGCACCCGGCGCCTTCGCAGCACGGGCGTTGCGCGTCGAGCGCGCATCGGCGCGGGCCGAAGACCCGGTCGTGCGCTTGGACGAGCGGGACTGCGAAGACGAGCGCGTGCGAGCCTGCTGTTGGCGCGTCGACGACGTGGCCTTCGCACCCGCCTGCGCCGTCCGGCGCGTTTGCGTGCCCGAGCCGCGCGAACGCGACGTGCCCGACGAGGACGTCGAGCGGGACGTGCCCTTGGCAGCAGAGGACCCGCGCCTGCGAGACGACGCACGCGACGAAGAGGCGCGTCCCGATGACGAAGCGCGCGCTTCCTGGAAGTCGACGATGCGAGCCTGTTTGGCCATGGATGATTTCGCCCCTACTGCATGGTGTTCGTTTATGGTTCGTTTATGCAACGAGCTTCTCCGATGATACCACAGGTTCACAGGGCCGTGCGGCACGTGCAAAACGAACATCGGCCCCTGCTCCGGAAGAACAGGGGCCGACCCACGGAATCCTTGTTGGCGCGGGCATGACACCCGATGGTGGCGCTATTCGTCGAGCGCCTCGGCGATCTCGTCGGTGATGTCCATCGTGTGGAAGACGTTCTGCAGGTCCTCGAGCTCTTCGAGCTTGTCCACCAGGCGCATGACCTTCTTGGCGTCGG
>CACXFZ010000108.1 GCA_902767025.1 uncultured Coriobacteriaceae bacterium | reverse complement strand
TAGTAGAAAAGGAGCAAGATCGAACTATGAGTAAGTTTGCAGACGAGTTCAAGGAATTCATCGCCCAGGGTAATGTCATGGACATGGTCGTTGGCATCATCATTGGCGGTGCATTCACGGCTATCGTGGGATCGTTGGTGGGCGACATCATCACGCCGATCATCGGCGCCCTGATGGGTGGCGTTGACTTCAGCGGTCTGGCCATCACCGTGGGCGAAGGCGAGCATGCCGCCAACATCGGCTACGGCGCCTTCATCCAGGCAATCATCGACTTCCTGCTCATCGCCCTGGTCGTGTTCATGCTGATCAGGTCGCTGAACAAGGCCAAGAAGAAGGCCGGCAAGGTCGAAGAAGAGGCCGCAGCACGCACCTGCCCCTTCTGCAAGCAGGAGATTGCCGACGACGCAACGCGTTGCCCGCATTGCACCTCCGAGATTCCTGCCGAGGCTTAAGAGCCAAGCGCATACACCGAGAAAGCGGGTCGGGACGTTCAATCCCGGCCCGCTTCTGTTTTATAATGAGGGTGCTCGTAGTCGTTCGGATTGGTCATCTGAAATGCAGCGCGGCAACACCCCCATAGACCGCACGGGCGACCCTTCGCCCAGGCGCACCAGGCAGGGCTCCGCAAGCCCTGGCTCGAATCAGCGTCCGACGGCACGGCAATCTGCGAAATCCCCGAGCAGAACGCAACCGCGCAAGGCTTCTCGCTCCGCTTCCGAACCACGCACCAGGACCCGGACTGCAGCGGGATCGCAGCGCACGTCGCGTCCCTCGTCCGGCAGGCGCACCCAAGCCCGGCCAGCCTCGGCCCGCACGCGCTCGGCCGGCGGTGCGGCCCCGACCACGCGCAAAACGCCTCTTGCGCGCTACGCGTTGCTGGCGGCGCTCGCATTGCTGGCGGTGGGCATCGTCTGGGCGCTCACCCATCCGGCGGGCGATGCGGGTTCGGGTTCGGCGCCCGCGGCGGGGCAGGGCCAGCAGAGCACGCTTTCGGACGATCCGGGCATCGTGGGCACCGTCCAGCGCGCCCTTGCCCAGGCAAAGCCCAAGGAAGGCCCCTGGTCGGTGAGCTTCTCGTCCACCGGCGACATGATCTTCGGGCGCCTGGTGAGCGACTACATCGACATGAACGGCGGCGCGGCGCCGCTTGCGCACATGGCCGACATGCTCAGCAAGCCCGACGTGACCATCGGCAACCTCGAAGCCCCCTTGAGCGACAACACCAGCGAAGGGCTGTGGACCAAGGACGTGCTGCTCATCAGCCGGCCCGAGGCCATCGAGGGGCTCAAGAACAGCGACTTCACGTTCCTGTCGCTTGCCAACAACCACTCGATGGACTACGGGCAGCCCGCATTGCAGGACACGATGGACGCCCTGGACGGCGCGGGTATCAAGTACGCCGGCGCCGGCATGAGCTACGACGAGGCCTGGAAGATCGCCGAGACCACGGTGGACGGCGTGCGCATCGCGTTTCTGTCGCTCACCGACGTGATCCCCGAAAACTTCCTGGCCTACGAGTCGTCGCCTGGCGTGGCAGCCGCGCGCATCGACATGGACTACACGTGCGACGTGGTGAAGAAGATATCGGTGAACCACGACATCGTGGTGGTCGCGATGCACTGGGGGGTCGAGTACCAGGACTACATCACCGACTGGATGCAAAGCGAGCCGGCGCACCAGCTGGTGGACGCGGGCGCCGACGTCATCCTGGGCAACCATCCGCACGTGATCGAGGGCATCGAGTTCTACAAGGGGGCGCTCATCTCGTATTCGCAGGGCGATTTCGTCTTCGACCACTTCTCCACGCGCAAGACGGGCGAGACCTTCATCCTGGAATTCGACGTCACCGACCAGGGCATCGAAAATGTGTGTGCAACGCCTGTTTATCTGGAAGATCCATATGGTATCCCCCAGGTAGTGTATGATTATGAGGCCGATGAAATCCTCGATAGGCTCGAGCTTATCTCGGATGGCATGAACACGTCGTTCGCCAAGCGCGACGACAAGTCCTACATCACGCCGATCGACACGTCGAAGTGATGCAGGTTGGTTCTACCTCTTGTCTGTGTCTCGTACGTTCAGCCTCAAGCTAACAAGCAATTAAGTTCGGTTCAGGTTACTTGTTCGTCGGGCGGGAAGCCCGCGGGGGAACGAAAAATGAAGACGCTAGCTCAAGGAGATACAGTTCTGTACGGTGCTCACGGGTGCTGTTGTGTCGACGACATCGAACAGCGCGACACGGGCACGTATTACGTGTTGCGCCCCGTCCGGAAAGCCAACACCAAGTTCCTTGTCCCTGCAGACAACGAAGAGCTGCTCGCCAAGATCCGGCCGCTGCCCACGCCGCATGCCCTGGAGCAGACCATCGACGCGGCGGCAGCTGCCGAAGTCGGGTGGATCGAGGACGTATCGGTGCGCCGTGACACGGCGCGTCAGGTGCTCAACGAGGGAAGCGAGTACGACGTGCTGCTGCTGATGCGCGAGTTCAGCGAGCACAAGCGCGCGGCCAAGGCCCAGGGAAAGCGCCCCCTCACCAGCGACGCATCCATCCTGCGCGCGGCCAAAGACCACGTGCGCGACGAGTTCTCGCTGGTCTTCGGCATCGAGCCCGAAGAAGTCGACCGCATCATCGTCGAGCGCGGCGTGCTCGACGAGTAGCGCAGGCCCATGACCACTCCCGCAGTCACATTCGCACTGGGCGGCACCGGCGTCCAGATCGTCGACCAGCGCCAGCTGCCCGGCCGGCTGGAAGAGCTGGTGCTGTCCACCCCGCAGGAATGCTACGACGCCATCGCCACGCTGGCGGTGCGCGGGGCCCCGATGATCGGCATCTTCGCCTCGCATGCGCTGGCGGTGCTTGCCCAGCAGATGCAGGCGAGTGCGCTGACTGAACTGCTGGACGGCGTGCGCGACATGGGCGCCCACCTGGTTTCGAGCCGTCCCACCGCCGTGAACCTGCAATGGGCGGTGCAGCGCAGCGTGCAGGCTGCCGAAGAGGTGACGCGCGACGAGCGCTTGGCGCAGGTTGGATTCGCGCGTCAGAGGGAGGCGGTGCTTGCGGCCCTGCGCGCGCAGGCCGTTGCCATCCTGGATCGGGAAGCGCAGGCGACGCGCACGATGGCCGAGCATTGCCTTTCTTTGGTGCAGGACGGTGCGGGCATCGTCACGCATTGCAACGCGGGCCCGCTGGGGATCGGCGGGTACGGCACGGCGCTCGGCCCGATGCTGCTGGGTGCGGAGCGCGGCATGAAGTTTCGCGTGTACGCCGACGAGACGCGCCCGCTGCTGCAAGGTGCGCGCCTGACCGCCTACGAACTCGCCCAGGCGGGCGTCGACGTGACGGTGATGTGCGACAACATGGCGTCGGTGGTGATGGGGCAGGGGCTGGTCGACGCCTGCTTCGTGGGTGCCGACCGCGTGGCCGCCAACGGCGATGTTGCCAACAAGGTGGGCACGAACGGGCTCGCCATCGTGGCGGCGCACTACCAGGTCCCGTTCTACGTGGTGTGTCCGACGAGCACCATCGACGCAGCGTGCGCCTCGGGTGAGGACATTCCGATCGAACAGCGCGACCCCGCCGAGGTTTCCTCGAAGCTCTTCGCCCAGCCGATGGTGCCGGAAGGCGTGGCCTGCTTCAACCCGGCATTCGACGTCACCGACCACAGCCTGGTCACGGCCATCATCACCGAGCAGGGCGTGCATCGCCCTCCCTACGACTTCTCGGGCATCGACGCCTAGGCGCGCTCCTACTTCTTGCCGAGTTCGATCAGGCGCACGTTCGACAGCGTGCCGTCTTCCACGTCGGCCACCATGCAGGTGGGCCCGAGCTTGCTGCGCGGGTAGGCGGTGGACCCCGGGTTCAGGTAGCGGATGCCGTCGTGGACTTCGTCGCAAGGGATGTGAGTGTGCCCGAACACGACCACGTCGACGTCGTCGGGCATTGCCCCGCGATGCATGATGTGCACCAGGTGGAAGCGCACGCCTTCGATCGTGACCCTGCTGGTGATGGGCGTGTCGAGCGCCCAGTCGTTGTTGCCCCGCACGCACACCACTGGCGCGATGGTCTGCAAATGCCAGATGATGTCCTCGCGCTCCACGTCCCCTGCGCACAGGATGCGCTCGACGCCTTCGAAGGCATCGGGAAGCTTGCGATGGAAGCGTCCATGCAAATCTGAAACGATGCCGATCTTCATGAGCCATCCTTCGGGCCGTGGTTG
>CACXFZ010000107.1 GCA_902767025.1 uncultured Coriobacteriaceae bacterium | reverse complement strand
GCGGGCTTGCCCTTATAATACCCGTATGTCCGAATGCATCGAAGGAAAACGCCCCGTCATCGAAGCCCTGCGCGCGCACGTGCCGCTGGCCCGCATCATGCTGGCCGACAACCTGCAGCACGATGGCCTGGTCAACGACATCAAACGCAAGGCGAAGGCGGCCAAGGTGCCCGTCGAGCTGGTGCCGCGCGCGAAGCTGGACAAGCTTTCCGAGCGGGGGAGCCACCAGGGTGTGGTGGCGCAGGCCCGCCCGTTTGCGTATGCGAACCTGCAAGACGTGCTCGCCCATGCCGAATCCCAGTTCCGGGATACCGAGCGGGCGCTCATAGTCGTCTTGGACCACATCACCGATGCGGGCAACCTGGGTGCGATCGCACGCAGCGCCGAGGCGGTGGGGGCGGCGGGCATCGTCATCCCCAACAAGCGCAGCGCGCGCGTGACCGCGGCCACCTACAAAAGCTCGGCCGGCGCCATCGCCCACCTGCCCATCGCGCAGGTCGCCAACATCAAGGCGGCGCTGGAGCGGTGCAAGGAGGCCGGGTTCTGGGTGGCCGGCGCTTCCGAAAAGGCCGAGCAGCCCATCTGGGACGCGAACATGAAGGGCAAGATGGTGCTGTGCATGGGCAACGAAGGGGAGGGCCTGGCCCGTTTGACGCAGGAGGGCTGCGACTTTCTGGTGAGCCTGCCCCAGGTGGGCCACGTCGCATCGCTCAACGTAGCCCAGGCGGCCACCGCATGCATGATGGAATGGCTGCGTCAGAACAGCTAACTCCCCGAGCTCATCTACCTCGTAAAGGTTCTCGAGAACGCTAGGCGGCGCTGGGAAGCGCCTCGTCTTCCGTTTGCGAGAGATCCTTGAGCACGTCGGAGCCGCTGGCCTCGGCGCAGAACTTGCAGGCGCGCGTGCGTCCGGCCGCGTACGCCTCGGATGCGGTGCCCACCGTGATCTCGGTGGAGTTGATGATGGCCTGGCAGTTCGGGTTCAGGTGGTACACGTGCCCGAACGGCGTCCAGTACACGTTTCCGTCGCCCAGCTCGATGGCGGCCTGCTGCGTCTGCGCGACGTCCTCGGCCGAAACGGGGTCGAAGTCGATCGAGGCCCCCAGCCCGATGACCAGCGCCACAGCGGCGGCGATCGAGCCGATGGTCTTGACCTGCTTGTCGGCGTTCTTGTCAGTGAACACCAGCACCAGCAGCGGCAGGAAGGCGATCACCGACAGGATCGCGCCCAACTGGCTTTTCAGGAAGAACGCCGTCTTGTTGGCCTCGGACGGCGGGTCCATGTGGTTGGCCTTCTTCCACAGCGAGCTTGCGATCACCACGCAGGCCAGGTCGGCCACGATGAAGCCGATCAGCCAGACCAGGGGGTTGCCGGGCAGGCTTTCGAGCGTGCCGTTGAACACCAGCAGCGCAAGCACCTCGAAGACGATGGCAACGATCCACAGCACGATGGCGATCGTGCGCCGCGGGCCGGGATCTCCCACGGGTTCGGCCCGGTGCACGTGCACCTCGCGCGCCACGTCCTCGGCGTCGGTGACCACGGTGGTCGCCGCAATGGTCTTGCCGGTCTTCGCATCGACGAACGTCCGCTCAACGGGGCGCTTGCCGGTTTTCTTTTCTGCCATGGGGGAGTCCTTTCCCGTGTCGTTGCGCATACATTATAGAAGATTGCGCGCGCCGCGAGAGCCTTGCAGCCGTCCCATCGAGCGCGCGGCTGCGTGCCGCCTACGCCTGGTCGGAGCGCAGGGCGGTCCCGTCGCGCAGGGCCTGCAGCTTGGCCAGCGTGCCCGCGTCGATGCGGTCGGCCACGGTGCGCTTGTGCGCCACGCGCGGCCGGTTGTCCTGGCGGGTCTCGTCGTCGAGCTGCTCGGCCTCCAGGCTGAACCCGTCCGAGCTCATGCGGTCCACGCCGCCGCCGAACACGGTGTCCTGGATCGTGGCGTCGCTGGTGACCACCATCACTTCCTGCCCGCGCACGCGCGCGTCGTGGGCGAGCTTCTCGATCACATGGTCGGCCGTGACCCCGGCAGGCGAGAAGACCACGCGCACGCAGCCCACCTTCTGCTCCTTGCCTTCGGAAAACTCGTTGTTGCCGCCGTCGAAGACGATCACGCCGTCTTCGTAGTCGCGGCCCATGTAGGCGATCACGTCGTTGATCAGCGCCTCGCGGGCGATGTTGAACGAGTCGTCGGTGTAGTCGGCCTGGTCGCGCAGCGCACGGTACCGGCTGCCCGAGCGCAGCACGTTGTACCCGTCGACGATCAGCAGCTTGTTGCGTTGGTATGCCATGGCCCCATTGTAGCGTGTTACGCTCTGGTTTCGTCGGATGCCGTTCGGGCGAGTGATGGTATCATCGTGCACCATGAAACAGGCATGCGCCGCACGGGGCGCCTGCCAGGCACGACGACGAATCGGAGGCGGCTATGACGCGCATCGGCATTTTGGGATACGGCAACCTGGGGCGGGGCATCGAGCTCGCCATCACGCAGAACGACGACATGGAGCTGGTGGCCATCTACACGCGCCGCGACCCGGCAACCGTCACCATCGGAACGCCCGGCGTGCCGGTGAAGCCCGCGTCCGACCTGGCGTCCGGAACCGAGCCCATCGACGTGCTCGTCATCGCCGGCGGCAGCGCCACCGACCTTCCCGAGCAGACGCCCACCTACGCCGCGCTCTACAACGTGGTGGACAGCTTCGACACGCATGCCAACATCCCCGAGCACTACGACCGTGTGGACGCAGCCGCCAAGGAAGGCGGCCACGTGGCGCTGATCTCGTGTGGGTGGGACCCGGGCCTGTTCTCGCTGAACCGCCTGTACGCCAACTGCATCCTGCCCGAGGGCACCGACTACACGTTCTGGGGCACGGGCATCTCGCAGGGCCATTCCGACGCCATCCGCCGCATCGACGGCGTGGCCGACGCCAAGCAGTACACCATCCCCGTGGACAGCGCGCTCGAAGCGGTGCGCAACGGCGAGAACCCCGAGCTCACCACGCGTCAGAAGCACACGCGCGAATGCTGGGTGGTGCTCGAAGAGGGCGCCGACGAGGAAGAAGTGCGCCAGGCCATCGTGACCATGCCGAACTACTTCAGCGACTACGACACCACGGTGAACTTCATCAGCCAGGCCGAACTCGACCGCGACCATGCCGGCCTGCCCCACGGCGGGTTCGTGCTGCGCACGGGCACCAGCGCCGCCGGCACGCCGATGACGGTGGAGTACTCGCTCAAGCTGGGGTCGAACCCCGAGTTCACGTCCAGCGTGCTCGTGGCATACGCCCGCGCCGTGGCCCGTTTGGCTCAGGAAGGCGCCACCGGCTGCCGCACGGTCTTCGACATCGCACCGGCCTACCTGTCGGCCGAAGATGCCGCTCACCTGCGCGCTCACATGCTCTAAGGCGAAAAACACAACTGAAAAAGCCCTGTTCGTAAGGGAAATTCAACAGCAAAACTCCATTGTTCAAGAAAATTTTTCTTGACGTGGC
>CACXFZ010000106.1 GCA_902767025.1 uncultured Coriobacteriaceae bacterium | reverse complement strand
GCCGTACTCGTACAAGACCACCGCGATTCCCTGCAGCTTGCAAGCAAGCACATCCCAGAGCAACCCCGGATCGAACCATGCATGATGTATGAGCACGTCAACGCCGCATGCCAAAGCAGCGTCTGCAAGCAGCTTGCAATGAGCGACATCCTCGCCTTCCGATGAGCGCAAAACGACCAGCTTGTCCTGCATCTCGCCTAGCTCTGGCGGCAATTGCTCTTCCTCTTCGACAATGACATAAGAGCCCCGGTCGGCAGAAAAAGCCTCGAACAGCGACAGCACCGTAGCCTCGATGCCTCCGCCCGATATCTTGTAAAAGTACGATGCAACCGTCGCCGTAGGCACGGATTCCCTCTGGGCGAACGAGGAAGCGCGCCCAAGGATCTTCGTTAGTCGCATCTGCTCAATCGGGCTGGCGTACGTCTCCTGCAAGAAAGCAAGGAAGCCGAAACGGCGGTCGTCCCCCACCAGGTTGTCTATGATTTCCGCCTTGCCCGCATCGTCGGCGACAAACCACGCCTGGACCAAGTCTCCAACAGTTTCAGATCCGATGTTCGAACACGTGCCACGCACCTTGCCCCCTTCCTTGCCGTAAGCGGCGCGCTTGGCTTCAGCGCGAACGGCCTACCTGCCTGCATGCGAGATCACCTGCGAAACAACCCCAAGAGTCCCTTACCCTTGGCGCCCTTGCTCGGCGAGCAAGCCCCTGCCTGACCCCCTTGATGTAGGGCCTTGCGCATTTCAAGCGTCTCGGGGGTACACACGATTGCGCTTTGGTAGATTTCCGGATACTTGGCCACATACGAGTCGAATTCTCTGAGCTCGTCATCGTCCTTGAGCCAACTGCCAACTATGGTGTAGTGCTCGCTCACCATTTGCTGAACCATCTTCAAAATGTAAGCGCGCTTCTCTTCGGACAGCTGAGGATGCTTTTCGACTATTTGCATCAATGTCGATATCACGCGCGTGTGGTTCTCTCGATTTCGAATGCTCGCGCTTGCACTTGTGGACTGGCCTTCGCGCCCGACAAAATAGCGGTACACATCGAGCGGGTAGTAAGCTAGAGTGCGGGCGTTCAGAACGGCGAATGCATCCAGCTCCATGTCTACGTAGAAGCAGTGTTCGGACAGCACGCAGCCCGCAGAGCGAAGCACCTCGGTTTTGAAGCTGGCCGAGTGTATAGTGGGACCTCTGCTCGTGAATCCATAGGGCCCGACACACACGTCGTCAAGTTCGTACTGCACTCCAGGGTCCATGAACCCGTACATGCGCACAGGCTTCAGCCTCCCGACGATAGCCCTATCGTCCGAGTAGTCGGTGATGACGATGTCACTGTTTTCCTGCTGCAGCACATCGAGCAGCCGGGCGAGCTCCCGGGAGTCAAACCAGTCGTCGCTATCCATGACACGGAAGTACTTGCCGTGCGCAGCAGCCAGCCCTGCATTGATGGCAGAACCATGTCCACCATTCTGTTTGTCGATGATTTTGATGACGGGCTTGAGCCGATTGTTGTACCTGGCCGCAATAGCCTGAGCGACTGCCAGCGTTTCATCCGCAGACCCATCGTTGACGATGATCACTTCCAGTTTCCCCGCGTTCTTCTGCTCCATCAACGAGGCGATTCCATGCGAGAGGAAGTGCTGAGTGTTATAGGCAGGAACCGCAATAGTCAGAATTGGGTCGTCCACGCAGTCGACGGAAGACCCCATGCTCGGCTGGGGGCTCGTTATGCTCAAGACGCTTTTGACGTAATCGTGCACACTCTGACAGCCCGAGCGGGATGCGTAATCGTAAGCCGCACGCGCGGCAGCTGCGCACGCTTCTGGACTTTCAAGCAGGGGCTTCGCAAGGGTGGCGTAGTCGATATAGCTCGGGCTGTCCACCCCTGCGATGCCACCAAGCCCCTTGTTTGAAATGGGGCCCGAGCTCACAACGGCGCACCCGGACAATGCAGCCTCGATGGCGAAAGGATTAGCAAATCCAAAGCGCCGAGGCAGCAAGGCGATGCCGTGGGTGCAATACAAATCAATGCGTTCCGCAAATGACGGGAGCCTCTGGTGAAGACGAATACCTTCAATACCGTAAAGCGGTTCGACGATTCGGTCGAACTCTTCCCCTGCGCCATAGACGTCTGCCTGCAGGGTCCCAGGACATTTCTTCGCGAGCGACAAGAGCGTGCGGACCAAGACGTCTGCACCCTGGGCAGCCGAGCTTCCGAAATCCGCCAAACACAGCAACGAGGCATGTTCGAAGCAAACCGTGCCGCTTATCTCGCATGCCACAAGCGTGTTTGCGAATGATCCGGTTATCTCAACGTGTTCAAACCGCACGCCAAGCGATTGCTCGGCTTCCTGCCGCTGCTCATCGGATGCGAACGCCCAGG
>CACXFZ010000105.1 GCA_902767025.1 uncultured Coriobacteriaceae bacterium | reverse complement strand
CGCGTCGACCTCGAGCCCGTGCCCATCCGCGTTGTCCAGGCGTATTTCCGTTCTGCCTTCAAACGCGCAGGTAGAACGGTGAGCGACGATCTGGTCGAGCAAGCTGCGCACGCAACCGGCGGCCTGCCTTACATGCTTCAGCTCGTCGGTTACTACCTCGTGCTGTTTTCGGACGAAGTCAGTCCTATAACCAGGGGAGTGCTCGACCAGGCGATCGATGCTGCGCGCGAAGAGTTCGAGACCAAGGTGCTCCAGGCTGTCCTGAAAGAGCTTTCGGGTGGTGACATCGCCTTTCTGTGTGCCATGGCGCAGGACCGGAAAACTACGAGGGTCGCCGATCTGCAGCATCGCCTTGGCATTTCGCAGGGTGCCGTGCAGACGTACCGGCGACGACTGCTGGATGCGGGCGTGATCGAGGCTCCCCGCCGAGGGGAAGTGGCCTTCGCCCTGCCGATGCTGGCGGACTACCTGAGCGGGCAGGAGTAGCGTCCCGGTCAGTCCTGCTTGCCGTGCACGGAGGCAATGGGCACGATTTCCGGGGAATTCCGCTCCGATAGGCTATAATTCGTTATGAACTTAGGAGACCTTGCTTGCAAGGTCGCGGCGCTAAGATCCGCGAAGGATCGTATGCTTGCCACCTAGGAGGGTTTGCCGTTAACGCGGCAAAAGTGCCGGCAGCTGGATCGGGGAGGAGCCAGCCGCCGGTCTTTTTATGCCCCGGTTCTTGCGGGCTCGCTCGCCCCGCACGATGGGGTCGTCCCGGCGCGCATTTGGTGGTATCCTTTCCCCATGATGATCAAGCAGGTTCACATCCGAAGCCTTGCCGTTGCGCTGAGCATCGCACTCGCGGCCGTCGCGTTCGCTTGCGCAGGCTGCGCATCGGCCGGCTCCTCTGCGTCGAGCGCGTCGTCTGCTTCGAGCACGCCGTCTGCGACGCAGCTGGCAGGCTCCTACGAGCAGGCGGACCTGAGCGACTACGCTTGCCTCAAGGACTACCAGCAGCCGCTGGCCACGTACTACAACGTGACGGTGCGCGACGTCGAAAAGGAAATGAAGGAAGGCTCCACCTTCGTGTTGTACACGGGCTTCAGGGATTGTCCGTGGTGCAACGTCATCCTGCCCTACCTGAACGATGCGGCCGTGGAACGCAACGTGGCGCTGCTGTACCTGAACACGCGCTCAAACCCCGATTGGTCCTCGAACCTGGACATCGACGACTACGACACCTTCGTCTCGCTGTTCGGCGATCAGCTGCAAACCGACAGCGACGGCAAGAAGCACCTGTACGTGCCGCACATCTTCTTCGTGAAGGATGGCAAGCTGGTCGACGACCACTCCGGCACGGTGCCCGGCCAGGACAGCCCCAGCGACGAGCTGACGCAGGAGCAGAAAGACGAGCTCAAGAGCACCCTCGACCAGGAGTTCGCCACCCTGGGACTGTAGCTTCCCAAGCTGCCTCGTGCTCGATTCGGCCTCCTCATCCGAGGACGCGCGGCTTGCACGACCTGTGGTTTCATGCGCAACTCCTTGCAATTGCACTTTGCTGTGCTAGAGTAGCGTTCATGCATTTCAGGCACGAACATACGATTTGCGAGGTTCGTTTCACGCGCGAGACGCCGATGTCTCGCCGCAATGACGCCTACACGGCCATCTATTTCTATCGATACTGCTAGCACACGGGTGGTGCGGGCGCCGCTGCGCTCGCGTGGTCGTGTGCTCCTCCATTTTCTTGCCGTGCCAGAAGGGTGCGGTTTCTTTTCGTAGGTCTTAGGTGAAAAGGAAGAAGGCATTGCAATGCTTTGGAAGATACTAGTCATAGTCGTGTTCACGGCCATCGTCATCGGCGTCGGCCTGTACACGCGCCATAACTCGACCAGCGTCGACGGGTTCATCCTGGGCGGGCGCAACGTGGGCCCGTGGCTGTCGGCGTTCGCGTTCGGCACCAGCTACTTCAGCGCCGTGGTCTTCATCGGCTACGCAGGCCAGTTCGGGTGGAAGTACGGCATGGCCGCCACCTGGGCGGGCATCGGCAACGCGCTGGTGGGCAGCCTGCTCGCCTGGTGGGTGCTCGGCCCGCGCACGCGCGAGATCACGCAACGGCTGCGCGCGGCCACGATGCCCGAGTTCTTCGGGAAGCGCTACCGCAGCAAGGGCCTGCGCATCGCGGCCGCCGTCATCATCTTCATCTTCCTGATCCCCTACACGGCAAGCGTCTACAACGGCCTGTCGCGCCTGTTCAGCATGGCGTTCGGCGTGCCCTACGAATGGCTCGTCATCGGTATGGCCGTGATCACCTGCGTCTACGTGGTGCTGGGCGGGTACATGGCAACGGTGGTCAACGACTTCCTGCAGGGCATCGTCATGCTCGTGGGCATCCTGGCCGTCATCCTGGCCGTGGTCGAAACGCACGGCGGCCTGGCGAGCTCGATCGTCGAGCTTTCCCAGATCCAGGCGGTGGGAACCGAGCAGCTGGGCGCGTTCACGAGCTTTCTGGGTCCCGACTTCTTCAACCTGATGGGCGTGGTCGTGCTCACCAGCCTGGGCACGTGGGGCCTGCCGCAGATGGTGCAGAAGTTCTATGCCATCAAGAGCGGCCCGGCCATCAAGCAGGGCGCCATCATCTCTACGATCTTCGCCTTCGTCGTCGCCGGCGGCAGCTACTTCCTGGGCGGTTTCGGCCGCCTGTTCGGCGACCAGATTGCCTACACCGATGCGGGCGTGCCCGTGTACGACTCGATCATCCCCACGATGCTCTCGAACCTGCCCGACATGCTCATCGGCCTGGTCGTGGTGCTGGTGCTGTCCGCCTCGATGAGCACGCTCAGCTCGCTGGTGCTCACTTCGAGCTCGGTCCTCACGCTCGACCTGATCAAGGGCAACCTGGTCAAGAAGATGGAAGAGCGCCAGCAGATTGCCTGGATGCGGGTGCTGCTGGTGGTCTTCGTGGTCATCAGCGCCGCCATCGCACTGTTCCAGTACCACAGCTCGGTCGCCTGGATCGCCCAGCTGATGGGCATCTCGTGGGGCGCCATCGCCGGCTCGTTTCTGGGCCCCTTCCTGTGGGGCCTGTACAGCAACCGCATCTCGAAGGCGGCGGTGTGGGTGAGCTTCATCGTGGGCGTGGGACTGACCACGTCCAACATGATCGCCGGTTTCGCGGGAGCCGCCTTCATCGCAAGCCCCATCAACGCCGGTGCGCTGGCCATGATCATCTCGCTTGCCATCGTGCCGCTGGTGAGCCTGTTCACGCCCAGTGTGCCGTTCAGCGTGAACCCGCCCACGCCCGAGGGTGCCATCGACCGCGAATACGAGCGCGAGGTGGCGGCATCGCCTACAGGGAAGTTCTCGAGCGACGAGGCGGTCTCGAAGCTGTAGCCGCAGTCGCCTGAAGAACAATGGAAACGGGCGCCGCCCTTGCTTCGAGGCCGGCGCCCGCTCTCTGTGGGGGTATGTGCATGCGCGGTGCTAGGCGGCTTCGGCGGCTGCGGCCTGCTCGGCGGTCTCGACGGCAACCTGTTCGGTGGCGACCGGTTCGGCCGTGGCGGCCGTGGGCTGCGAGACGTCCGCATACACCAGCTTGACGCAATAGGCAAGCAGGAGGGCGAACACGAGCCCCAGCAATGCGGTTATGAAAAAGGATTTACGGCGGCGTTGCTGCTCGCCTGCGAATACGTAATGGCGGACAGGGCCGCCTCCGTATACATGTACACCCGAGATCTTGTCGTTCATTCTGCGTCTTTTCTCTAGTACGTTTACTGCTGTGTTTTGGTGTAGCATGGCGCAACCTACTGCGCCTTCCTATGTAGTTACCACATTTTGTGGTGTTCGTCTAGAAGATTCGTACATCTTGTGGAAAAAATCAAAGATAAAGGGGATTTTGGCGTAGCATACGTCCGTTTCGCCCGCTTCGCCATCGCTCATGGGTCCTGCGGGGTCCGACGGTTGGGGCTTCGTTGGCCCCGATTATTCCCATCTAGGGCATCCCGGCTTGCTCGAATGGTAGAATCTATAGATTGCAACCAAGGGGCGTGTGGGGGATTTAATGAACATCATACTCATTGTTGACGATGACACCACGAGCTTAAAGCTTGCGAAGGGCATCCTCGACCAAGACTACCGTGTCGCCACGGTTAATTCGGGGGCGATGGTATTCAAATACCTCGAGAAGAACCGCCCCGATTTGATCCTGCTCGATTTGAACATGCCCGAGATGGACGGTTTCGAGGTGCTCGAGAAGCTGAAGTCGAACCCCGAATACGAAAGCATCCCCGTCATCTTCCTCACCGCAAGCCAAGATCCCGCAAGTGAGGCCCGCTGCCTGGAAGCCGGCGCCATCGACTTCGTGGGCAAGCCGTTCGTCCCCGTTGTGCTGCTCAACCGCGTGAGGCGCGTCGTGGAGCTGTTCGGCTACCGCAACCAGCTCGAGGAGATGGTGGCCTCCCAAGCCGAGGTGATCATCGCGCGCAGCAAGCGCATCCAGAAGATCCAGGATGCGGTCATCGTGGGCATGGCGAACCTCATCGAGCTGCGCGACAGCAACACGGGCCGCCATGTGAAGAACACGCAAACCTACGTGGAGATGATCATCAAGGCGCTCAAACGCAAGGGCCTGTACCCGGATATCCTCACCGACGACTACATCAGCAACACCATCCGCGCCGCGCCGCTGCATGACGTGGGCAAGATCAAGATCAGCGACTCGATCCTGAACAAGCCGGCGAGCTTGACCGAAGCGGAGTTCGAAACGATCAAGATGCACACGATCTACGGCGCCGAAATCGTCGACGACCTGCTGGGCGAGGTCGAAGACCCCGAGTACCTGGACATCGCCCACGACATCGCGCTGCACCACCACGAGCGGTGGGACGGGACGGGCTACCCCTCGCAGCTCGTGGGGGAGAGCATCCCGCTGTGCGCGCGCATCATGTCTATTGCCGACGTCTTCGACGCGCTCTACGAGGACCGCGTGTACAAGAAGGGCATCCGCCCCCTGACGGCATCGCTGGCCATCATCGAAGACGGACGGGGACTGCAGTTCGACCCCGTCATCACCGACGCGTTCTTGGAAATGCTGCACGAACTGCGCGAGTACGTGGGCGAGGAACCCGAATAGCGGGGGCAGGGCATCCACCGAGCGCGCAGACCGCTGCCGCACAGCTGCAACAGAAAGGCACCCTATGACCGAACGAGCACTTAAACGCCAACGCACGCGCGAGTCGCTCATCCTCATCTCGTTTACCATTTTCTCGGTGTTTCTGATGTACGTGACCGCCACCCTGGGCTGGTGGCCGGGCTTCGTGCCTCTGCTCGCCGTCGAGGTCGCGTTCGTGTGGTGGGCCTACATGACAGGTTTCCGCGACCACACGTCTCGGGCCATCATCATCACGCTGTTCGCGTGCGTCAGCATCTTCTTCTACGGCATGCATTCCGAGAACTTCAACGTCATCCTGCCCACGATGTGCGTGTTCACGGTGCTGTTCGGCCTGTACCAGCTGCGCCCGGTGTTCGACCTGGTGTTCGCCACGCAGATCCTGCTGCTGCTCTACCACATCGTGGTCAAGCAGAGCTTCATCATCCCCGAGAACACGCTCGAGGCCGACCGCATGGCATTGCAGCTGCTGTCGTGGCTCGTGTGCAACATCCTGGTGTTCTACAGCATCTTCCGCACGGGCGAGATCGAAGAAGAGGTCGCCAGCCTCGACCAGGAGATCGCCCGCGTTCAGAAGATCAAGGACGACTTCGTGGCCAACACCAGCCACGAGCTGCGCACCCCCATCAACACCATTTCCGGCATGAGCGAGATCCTGCTGCAGGAAGACCTGTCCGAGAGCGCGCACCGCGAGGCGCTCGACATCCAGATGACGGGCATCGAGCTGCACACCATCGTGTCGGACATCATGGACTACGCGGCGCTCGAAGCCGACATGCTCGCGCTCGCACCGCGCGCCTACAACATCACGAGCACGATCAACGACGTCATGAACATGACGGTGTTTCAGAACCGCGAGAAGAACCTGGAAGTCATCTTCGACTGCGACCCGGGCATCCCCTGCCTGCTCTACGGCGACGAGCAGCAGCTGCGCCGCGTGATGAACAACCTCATCGGCAACGCCATCAAGTTCACCAACGAAGGCGGCGTCACCGTCAATGTGGGCTTCCGCCCGGAGGAATACGGCGTCAACCTGCTCGTGCGCATCAAGGACACCGGCATCGGCCTGTCCGAAGAGCAGCAGGAGCAGATCTTCCAAAGCTTCTACCAGGCGGACACCGACCGCAGCCGCACGGCCGAGGGCCTGGGCCTGGGCCTGACCATCAGCTCGGCGCTGATCAAGCGCATGGGCGGCTTCCTCACCGTCTCGTCGCAGCAGGGGCAGGGCAGCGAGTTCTCGTTCAGCATCCCGCAGAAGGTGATGGACGACCGCCCGTGCATCGCCCTGACCCATCCCGAGCGGGTCAACGCCATCTGGTACTACAACGCCGAGACCACCGAATCGCTTATACGCGACGACTACATCGACCACATCAACCACATCCAGGAGCACCTGGACATCCTGATGCACCGCTCGTCGTCGCTTTCCGAACTGCGCCGCCGCCTGCGCCAGGGCTCGTTCACGCACCTGTTCATCGGCCTGGACGAATACCTGGAGGACACGGAGTACTTCGACGAGGTCTCGTCTGAGATGTCCACGATCCTGATCATCGACCGCGACCAGCAGCCGCCGGCCAAGACGCGCATGCACATCCTGTACAAGCCGTACAACGCCATGACGCTGGCCGAGATGTTCAACGGCGGCGATATCCTGGACAACCCGCGCAAGTACCAGGAGGCGCGTCGCTTCGAGGCGCCCACCGCCAAGGTGCTGGTGGTCGACGACAACCTGATGAACCTGAAGGTGGTCGAGGGCCTGCTGCGCAAGTACCGCATCAAGATCACGGCCGCGTCGTCGGGCGAGGAGGCGCTTGCCCAGATCGAGTCGCGCGACTACGACTTCGTGTTCATGGACCACATGATGCCCGGCATGGACGGCATCGAGTGCTTCCACGCCATCCGCAACAAGGAGGGCTCGTACTTCAGCCAGGTGCCCATCATCGCGCTCACGGCGAATGCGATCGCCGGCGCGCGCGAGATGTTCCTGGAAGAAGGGTTCAGCGACTTCGTGGCAAAGCCCATCGACAACGCGCTGCTCAACGAGGTGCTCGAAACCTACATCCCCGAAGAGAAGAAGCGCTTCGTGGAAGAGGAAAAGCCGCCGCAGCCCGTGCCGGGCGCCTCGCCCGAGGTCGCGGCGGAGGCGCAGCAGGATCCCTTCACGCAGATGGAGGGCATCGACATGGCCACGGCGCTGACGTACTGCGGCGGCAGCCTGGACGACTACATCGACCTTGTGCGCGTGTACCTGTCCACGTCCGGCAAGACGTTCAACGACATCGTCGACTTCCACGACCGCAAGGACTGGAAGAACTACGCCATCCTGGTCCATGCGCTGAAGAGCTCGTCGAAGACCATCGGAGCATCGAAACTCGCCGAAATCGCCTACACCGAGGAGATGGCGGCGAAGGCGGAAGACGTGGATACCATCGAGGCCCATCACGAGGCGCTGCTTGCCGAATACAAGCGCGTGCTCGGCGTGCTTGCGGCCAACCCCGAGATCGCCGAAGACCCCACGCGCCACATGGTGGCCGAGGCGCAGCAGAAGGGCAAGAAGGCCGCGTCCGGCAACCTGACGTCGCTGGACATCACCGAATGGGACAAGCTCAAGGCCGAATTGACGCAGCTGCTCGAGACGTTCGAAGGCGACGCCGTCGAGCAGTTCCTGCAGGACTACCAAGGGCGCTCGTACAAGGGTGTCGAGGTCTCGGAGCTGCTGTCCGGCGTGATGGCGAAGGTGGAGGAGTTCGATTTCGCCGGCGCCTTGGAAGAGTTGGAGACCATAGGGGGTGATCGGGCATGATGGAGAGACTGCGCATCGCGCTTACCGATTCCGAGCGCACCCTCGAAGAGCGCTTGTTCCTGCTGGGCGGCATCGCCGGGTCGTTCGCCTTGCTGATGGTCACCATCATCACCGGGGCCGCAGGGCAGGGCTTTGCGCTGACGGTGACGCTGGGCGTGTGCACGCTCCTGTTCATTGCCGCGACCGCGTATGCGTGGAACACGGGAAAGACGCAGGTGGGAGGCACGCTCGTCGTGCTCATGGCCGCGTTCGTGCTTTTCCCGGCGGGCTATTTCATGGGCGGCGGTGCGAACAGCGGCACGCCCATCTGGTTCATCATCGTGGCATTGTTCATCGCCATCGTGTTCCCGGGCAAGGCGATGTGGGGATTCTTGGGGCTGGCATCGGCGTCGTTCATCGCATGCACCGTTGCCGCCTACCTGCATCCCGAACTGGTGACCCCGCTTAACGACCCGAGCATGATCTACGTGGACACGCTGGTGTCGGGTCTGGTGGTGAGCATCGTCGTGGCGCTGTTCGTCCACTACCAGGGCCTCATCTACCGGCGCGAGACGCTGGTGGTCGAGGAGCAGAAGGAGCAGATCGAGCGCCTCAACGAATCGCAGAACCGCTTCTTCAGCAGCATGAGCCACGAAATCCGCACGCCGCTGAACACCATCATCGGCCTGAACGAGATGATCCTGCGCGACAACCAGATCTCCACGGAGATCGCCGAGAACGCCACCAACATCCAGAACGCCAGCAAGATGCTGCTCGCGCTGATCAACGACATCCTGGACCTGTCCAAGATCGAGTCGGGCCGCATGGAAGTGGTGTCGTCGCAGTACGAAACCAGCCGCATGCTCTCCGAGATCGTGAACCTGCTCTGGATGCGCGCACGCGAAAAGGGCCTGCGTTTCGACGTGAACGTGGGCGAGAACATCCCCAGCATGCTCTACGGCGACGAGATGCGCCTGAAGCAGGTGATCATCAACATCCTCACCAACGCCATCAAGTACACCAACGAGGGCTCGGTGACGCTGTCGGTGGACGGCGAGAAGACCAACACCAACGAATTCCTGCTGCGCGTCGACGTCGAGGACACGGGCATCGGCATCCGCCGGGAGAACATCCCGTACCTGTTCGACTCGTTCAAGCGCGTCGAGGAAGACCGCACCCGCAACGTCGAAGGCACCGGCTTGGGCCTGGCCATCAGCAAGCAGCTGGTCGACCTGATGGGCGGGCGCATCATCGTCGACTCCATCTACACGAAGGGCTCGCACTTCCACATCGAGGTTCCGCAGGGCATCGTGTCGGAGACTCCGATGAGCTACACCACGATCAGCGAGGTGCAGAAGGGCGGCCAGGGCTACGAGAACACCTTCGAGGCCCCCGAGGCGCACGTGCTCATCGTGGACGACAACGATATGAACCGCATGGTGTCGCGCAAGCTGCTGCGTGCCACGCGCGTGCGCACCGACGTTGCCGCCAGCGGCCGCGAGTGCCTGGAAAAGACGCGCCAGACGCGCTACGACGTCATCTTCATGGACCATGAGATGCCCGAGATGGACGGCGTGGAAACCCTGGAGCGCGTGCGCAACCAGCCCAACGGCCTGAACAAGACCACGCCGGTGATCGCGCTGACGGCCAACGCGGGCTCGGACATGAACATGTTCTACGTGAACAAGGGCTTCCAGGCCTATCTTGCCAAGCCCATCCACGGCAGCCTGCTGGAGGCCACGCTTCTGCAGCACCTGCCCAGCGAGCTTATCGAGCGCTCGGTGGTGCAGCAGGATGGCGAGACCTTCAAGGTGAGCACGGTCAGGCCGCGCAAGCCCATCGCCGTGACGATGGACTGCCCGTGCGACCTGCCCCCCAACGTTCTGAAGGAGCACGGCATCCGCCTGATGCCCTACTACATCATCACCGAGGAAGGCCGCTTCCGCGACATCTTCGAAATCGACTCCGACAACCTGTTCGCGTACCTGCGCGGCGGCGGCAAGGCGCACACGACGCCCGGCACGGTGGAGGAGTACGAGAGCTTCTTCGGCGAAGTGCTCTCGGATGCCGAAACCATCGTCCACGTGTCGGTGTCCAGCAAGGTGAGCAAGGGGTACGAGACCGCTTGCCGGGCGGCCAGCAGCTTCGGCAACGTCTACGTGGTGGATTCCCACCAGTTCTCGAGCGGCATGGGCATCCTCGGCATCGAGGCCGCGCGCCTGGCCGAGCGAGGGGAGATGCCTGCGAAGATCGTCGAGCAGCTGGATGCGATATCCGACCGCATCGATACGACGGTGATGGTGTCGTCCTACGACTCGCCGATCATCGCCCTTGGCATGCCGACGCCGCTGCGCCTGCTGATCAGCGCACTGAACCTGGAACCGGTGTTCCGCCTGGACCGTCGCGGCATGAAGCTGAACTACCTGCATGGCGGCTACGTCGTCGAGGCGCCTGAGAAGTACATCAAACGCGTGCTGCACAAGGCCCGCAGGGCCAATGGCGGCAAGCTGTACATGAGCGTGTCGGGCTTCACGCTGCAGGAGCAGGAAGAGCTGTTCAAAGTGGTGGAGCAGCATTCCCCCTTCGACGAGGTCGTCTTCCAGAAGGCCAGCGCAACCGTGTCCGCCAACACGTGGATGCGCAGCCTCGGACTTATGTATTTGAAGTAGCCGGTGCGCCGGCCTTTGGCTACTTCGCCGACGCTGCGGCACGCCCAGCCACCCCGCCTAGGCGCTCCAAGCCCGGCTCGCGTACGTGGAGTACGCGTCGCCGGGCTTTCCCGCCTAT
>CACXFZ010000104.1 GCA_902767025.1 uncultured Coriobacteriaceae bacterium | reverse complement strand
GAGTCTGCCGACGTCGTTGTTACCTACCTGTGCAGCATCGCCGACCAGGAAGACGCCTTCTTCGGCACGGACGGCATCGTGGCGCGCGCCAATCCCGGCACGTGTCTGGTGGACCTGAGCCCGACCACGCCGCTGTTCGCCCGCGAACTGCATGCGATGGCGGCCGTCAACGGCCTGCACATGGTCGAGGCGCCGCTGCTGGTGCACGATGTCACGCTCAGGCGGGCGTTTTCGCAAGCGGGGAACCTGTCGCTTCTGGTGTCGGGCGAAAGCGGCGACATCGAGGCCGCCTCGCAGGTGCTGCGCGCGATATCTGCCGACCAGCAGCACTTCGGCGCGGTGGGGGAGGCGCAGGCAGCACGGTGCGCGTTCACGGTCACGCGCATCGGCCAGGTGCTCGCCCTTGCCGAGGCCCAAGCGCTGGCAGGCATGGTGGAAGGCGGGCGCGAAGACGCGTTGGAGCGCGTGCTCGATCTGTGCGACGCGCAACCGTGGGTGAAGTCGTTGGCGCATGCCCTGCGCACGCGCACGTTCGACGGTTCCTACACGGTCGAGATGGCCTGCGGCGAAATCGAATCGGCGCTGGAGGCCGCCCAGGACATCGAACTGTACCTGCCCCATGCGGAAGCGGCGGAGTACCTGCTCGAGATGCTGGAGGTCATCGGCGGGGCGGACATGCCCATCGCGCTGGTTGCCCTGCTCTATGCAGAAGAGTCGGTTGCGGCAAGCCACGGCCTTGACTGGTCGCGCGCCGAGCACCTGATCGACCAGCATGACCATCACCATCATGGCGATGGCGTGCACCACCACGACGATGACGGCGACGGGCTCGATTTCCTGGACGAGGACGACTACTTCGGTGACTACTCTGCCAACTAAGTGCGAGCTCTGCCCGCGCCAGTGCGGGGCGAACCGGGCGGCAGGCCAGCGCGGGTTATGCGGCGCCGACGACACGCTCGTCGTGGCCCGTGCCGCGCTGCATGCCTGGGAAGAGCCGCCCATCAGCGCGGGGCGGGGAAGCGGAACGGTGTTCTTCGCCCACTGTCCGTTGCGGTGCTGCTATTGCCAGAACGCCGAGCTTGCGCACCAGGGGCAGGGCATCCCCATCTCGGTCGAGCGCCTGGGCCACATCTTCCTGGAACTGCAGGCCGAAGGCGCACTCAACGTGAACCTGGTCACGCCCACGCACTACGTGGTCCAGATCAAGCAGGCGGTTGCCGACGCGCGGGTGGCGGGCCTGGCGATTCCAGTGGTCTACAACACCTCGGGCTACGAGCGCGCCGAGGTCATCGCCGGGCTGGCGGGCACAGTGGACGTGTACCTGACCGACTTCAAGTACGGAAGGTCGGGCGAGAGCGACGCGGCAGAGCGCTATTCCCATGCACCCGACTACTTCGACTACGCCCTTGCCGCACTCGATGCGATGGTGGAATCGATGGGGCCTGCGGTGTTCGAGGACCAGGACGGGTGGCAGGTCATCAAGCGCGGGGTCATCGTGCGCCATATGCTGCTGCCGGGCAGGAGCGGCGAATCGAAACGGATCATAGCACAGCTCTGGGAGCGCTACCGCACGTCGGTGGTCTACAGCATCATGAGCCAGTACACGCCCGTGCGCGCCGTGCCGGGCTGCCCCGAGCTGTCAGAGCCGGTAGCGCACCGGGAATACGAAGAGGTGCTCGACTTCGCGGACGCGCTGGGCATGGACCAGTACTACTGGCAGGAGGGCGACCCGGCCGACGCCAGTTTCATCCCCGCGTGGGATGGGGCGGGGGTGCTCCCGCGCCATCACAGCGAGTGAGCCTCGTCGCGCACCTCGGTGATGTTTCGCCACAGCCGCATCGGCATGAACTGGCGCCGCAGCTCCGGATGGTAGCGCTCGTCGATCGAGAGCGCCTGGTAGAAGCGCTTCCAGGAATCCTGCATCTCGTCCTCTTCGCGCGCACGCGTTCCCACGTCCACGCAATCGGTGCGCACGAGCTGCCATCTGCCGTGCTCGCTCATGCCGAGCACATGGTGCACTTCGTCGTAGATGGCGAAGCGCTGCGAGTTGAACCGGCGCGAGAAATGACCCATCACG